>CAYJAM010000210.1:0-5116 GCA_964367725.1 uncultured Sphingobacterium sp.
AACACGGTTAATGCCCAGGCTTTTGCGGCGATCATAGACCTCATCTTCTGTCACATTCCCAAGCAACCAGGCGATCTGAGCGTCAGCATAACCTTTCTGTTTTAATGTGATAAAGAAATCTGTAGGGATATTATTTAATGAATAGCGTTTAAGTTCCGCTTCCATGTTGACGAGTTCAAGGATCTGTACCAGGAACCATTTGTCAATATGTGTGATTTTTCGAATAGATTCGAGAGGAACTCCAAGGCTCATAGCATCCTTAACATGGAATAAGCGATCCCAGCTAGGATGTTCCAAACTGTGCATGATTTCTTCCAGATTACGGCTCTGTCTGCCATCAGCGCCTAATCCCAAACGGTTTGTTTCCAAACTCTGACAGGCTTTCTGAAGTGCTTCTATAAATGTGCGTCCAATGGCCATCACCTCTCCCACAGATTTCATCTGCAGGCCGAGTTCTGTATTTGCACCTTTAAATTTGTCGAAGTTCCAGCGTGGGATTTTAACGATCACATAATCGAGCGTTGGCTCGAAGTATGCTGAAGTTGTTTTTGTAATCTGATTTTCAATTTCATCAAGGTTATAGCCGATAGCTAATTTTGATGCGATCTTAGCAATTGGATAACCGGTTGCTTTTGAGGCCAGTGCCGAAGAACGCGAAACCCTTGGGTTTATCTCAATGGCAATAATGGCTTCAGTATCCGGATCTACAGAGAACTGCACGTTACAACCACCGGCGAAATTTCCAATTGAACGCATCATGTGTATCGCCTGATTTCGCATATCCTGATAACAACGATCACTGAGGGTCATGGCAGGTGCTACGGTAATAGAATCACCTGTATGAATACCCATAGGGTCGAAATTTTCAATCACACAAATGATAATTACGTTATCATTACTGTCTCTTAATAATTCCAGTTCATACTCTTTCCATCCTAAAACTGCTTTTTCGACGAGAACTTCATGTGTTGGTGAAGCCTGTAAACCTCGGCTTAATGCCTGATCGAAATCTTCTTTCTTGTGAACAAATCCACCCCCTGAACCACCCAGGGTATAGGAAGGGCGAATTACAAGTGGATAACCAATTAGCTGTGCAGCTTCTTTCCCCTCAAGAAAGGAGTTTGCAATTTTGGATGGGGCAACCCCAACTCCAATTTCAACCATCAGTTTACGAAACTCTTCACGGTTCTCTGTTTTCTCTATGGCCGCAATATCAACACCGACAATACGGACCCCGTATTTTTCCCAGATCCCTCTTTCTTCAGCCTCTTTACACAGGTTCAATGCTGTTTGTCCGCCCATAGTTGGCAGAACAGCATCGATCTTCTGTTCATTAAGTATCTGCTCTATACTTTCACAGTTTAAAGGAAGCAGATAAACATGATCAGCAATAACCTTATCCGTCATGATGGTGGCGGGGTTAGAATTGATAATGGAAACCTTAATTCCTTCGTCTTTTAAGGAGAGCGCAGCCTGAGATCCGGCATAATCAAATTCGCAGGCCTGACCGATAACGATTGGTCCTGAACCGATGATCAGGATTGATTGGATGGAGGTGTCTAATGGCATAGTTCTTCTAAAATTTTAAGTTCTAATAACAAAAGAGGAGATTACTATGCTTTGGAGAACAAAAATCCCGACTGTTTTGTCGGGATGCAAAGTTATATATTTTTATGCATTTTTAGTCTGATTTTTTTGAATTCATGTATTTAAAGAGTAAAAAAGAACCTTTATCTAAGCTTTAATAGAAGTACAAATCTGAGCATCAAGAATCCGATGAAAATTATCCCTATTTTTCAATGATTGGAACGGGTTTTGTATGAAGATGTTGAAGTACATAAAAAAATTCATAAACCGTACTCTCATTAATAAATTAGCCCTTTAAAACACAAAATCATGAAAAGATCAATTATTGCAATTGTTGTAAGTGCCTCGATATTAAGTGGATGTTCAGCTATTCAATCCATAGTTCGTTCTACTTTCCCATATACTGCTACATTAAGCGTTCCCTCAACAACCAGAACTGATGTAGTACAATCGGTAACGGCTCAGGCGAGCAGTTTTGACCAGATCTTTACCGGCCAGGGTTCAAATACCAATGCTATTACAGATGTGCGTGTATCGTCGGTAAAGCTCGATGCCACTTATCCTTCAGGACAGAGTTTTGGGGTATTCAAATCTGTAAAGATTTATATTTCACGTGGTGACAGTTCCAGAGAACTTTTGATTGCAACCCGCGATAACATAGCTTCAACCATTGGGAATAGCATTATGCTTGATGCCGATACTACAATCATTCTTGATGAATACATCAAAGAATCAACGGTTCGCATCAGAATGGAATATGTTTTACGTAATGCCACAACCGCAGATATGACGATTAAAGCAAGTCTTGGCTTTAATGCTGCACCAAATACAAGCAAGTAAATTTATTATCAGAAGCTTGATTATTGCCCGGGTGCTTTATATTTGGCCTGATGTATTTAATTTCTGTTTTTACTGACTGGCTTTGGAATCAAAGTTTGCTCGAAACTTCGGGGGTAATTACAGGTATTTTATGCGTTTACCTGGCTGCAAAAAATAATATCTGGAGCTGGCCGATCGCAATTATCAGCGTTCTGATCTATATTTTCATCTTTTTTGAAGCTAAATTATATGCCGATACAGGTTTACAGGTATATTTTTTATTGATGAATTTTTATGGATGGTATTTTTGGAGCCGAAAGGATGAACGTAAGAAAGTTCCTGTCTCTTCCATTAGCTTAAAGGAAATCATACTCTCAGTGGTAGGAGTTGTGTTTTTTACTGCAGGTTTAGGCTTATTCCTTTACAAGGGAACAGATGCATCATTCCCATTTATAGATAGTTTCTGTACAGCCTGCAGCCTGGTTGCGCAGGTATTTCTTGCCCGGAAGGTTCTGGAAAACTGGCTGATCTGGATCTTTGTCGACATTATTTATGTTGGAGTATACATCTCTAAGGATTTGCATCTGACTGCCGGAATGTATGCCCTTTATGTTATAATTGCTGCTATGGGGCATCACGACTGGAGAAAAGAGTTTCAAAAAAGCCGGGTTTTATTAAGTGGACAGGATCAGATTGTTTAGCTGAAATGGAAAATTCAGAGAATCATAACAAAGAATTGATCAGGATAGCGATTGTTGGTCCTGAATCTACCGGAAAATCCACAATTTCCCAACAACTGGCCTTACATTATGATACGGTATGGGTACCTGAATATGCCCGAGGATATTGTGAAAAGCTTGTAGCAGAATGTACCTGGGAGGATGAGATCAATATGTTCAGGGGGCAGCTTGAACTGGAGGAGCAAATGTCTCCTCTGGCCAATCGTGTACTAATTTGTGATACAACCTTCATAACCGTCAAGATCTGGAGCGATCATATGTTTGGTCGTGCACCCCAGGAAGTGCTTGATAAGCTTCCTCATCATAATTATGATCTTTATTTATTAATGGATATTGACCTTCCATGGCAGGAAGATCCCCTTCGTGATTTTCCGCATATGCGGGAACATTTCATGGAAGTGTGGCATAAGGAACTTAAGGCACTTGGTGCAAATTATTCGTTAATTTCCGGAACGGATGAGCAAAGGTTTCGAAATGCTGTTAGCCATATAGACGGTTTTTTATTGAGTAAATGAGCAATCCGATAGCTATCGGATTTGAAAATGAGCAAATTGTGTTATCCTAAAAAACTTAATAGTTCTGAATAAATTGCAGGGCAGTGTTTCCTGAATTCGATCTACAATAATTTATTTCATTGGTAATATGCTTAAATCAGGTATATGCTAAACACACCATTATAATATTTTTTCATCCCTTATGCAACGCAAATAAATTGCGTGCGTCTCATAGATAAGAAAAGCGTAAAAATTTGGAAGCTGTTTACGTAGATCAGCATTATGACCTTGTGGTTGAATGCAGAAACGGTAGTAGGAAGGCACAGAATGAATTGTACAAGCTCTATTCAAGGGCCATGTTCAATATTGCTATGCGCATTGTGAATGATGCGGATGAGGCGGCAGACGTGCTGCAGGAGGCATTCATAGATGCTTATACCCGAATTGCCGATTTCAGACAGGAGACCACTTTCGGTTTGTGGATGAAACAGATCGTCATCAACAGATCAATCAGTCAGATCCGTAAGCGTAAAATGGAACTGATCCCGATTGATGATACAGATGTAGAATCCATTCCGGATGATGAGGTGACTGATAACTCAGAATTCGAAATGCAGGTGCGGCAAGTACAGGCGACCATCCAACAGCTTCCGGATGGATATCGTTTGGTACTTACGCTGTACCTGTTGGAGGGATATGATCATGAAGAGATTTCACAGATCTTGCGCATCAGTGAAAATACTTCAAGGACACAGTTTATGAGGGCAAGAAGAAAACTTGTTGAATTATTGAGGAATCAGGGAATAAGTTATAATTAATAATACGATCCAATAATGGATCAGGGAGAGGAAAAAGATGAAAGAAAAATTAGAAAATTTTATCAAAGATAACAGGAGTGATTTCGATCAGTTCGAACCACCTGCTGATCTCTGGGCTAGAATTGAGAAACAACTGGATGAAAAACAGATAGGTATACCTCAAAATAAAACAGAGAAAAGGGAACGGGTTGTTCGTCTTAGTTTCCTGCTTAAGCTGGCAGCTTCAATTATTCCGATTTTGTTTGCAGGTATCTGGTTTTACCAGTACCAGTTTAAGCAATCATCCTATTTGAGCAATATCGATCCGCAACTGGCTCAACAACAGGTACATTATGCATCCCTGATAGAAATTAAAAGGAGCGAGTTAAAACGAATTGAGAAGGAAGAGCCTCAGCTTTATCAGGAATTTTCCGAAGAGATCAAAAAGATGGATGCTAATTTTCAAAAATTAAAGCAGGATTTACCTGCAAGTCCGAATCAGGAAGAAACGGTTAAGGCAATGATCCGAAATCTTCAGATACAGATCGAATTATTGAATCAGCAGCTTGAAATAATACAACAGATTAACCAATTAAAAAAAGAACAAGGTGATGACACACAAAATATTTAAGAAAGCATTACTGTTTGCTTTGACGATGCTCTTTATAGAATTAGCATC
>CAYJAM010000211.1:0-5067 GCA_964367725.1 uncultured Sphingobacterium sp.
GAGGCGCGGGCATGCTCATGAATAAGGTCAATGTATCGCCCGACGAATATTCCTGCTTCTCCGTAATAGTTATTCAGAAATTCAGTTTTAATGTTATCTACGTCCGAATCTTTATCCCAGAGAAGCTTTGATAGAATATATGCTCTCAGTTCAGCGAGCTCTCCCGGAATTTCAACACTACCTTGTATAAAAAAACCTTCAGATTGTTTTTTTGAGAAGTAATCAAAATTAGGTTTCAGAGTATGTAAGTTTGGAAAAGGACTGATGTAGTTTGAGAACTGAACGACATAATCCCAAACAATAATATTAGAGGTCAGCTTCTCCCATTCATCAAAATCTATCCTGAATCTCTCTGAACGAGGATCGGTATCAAGCGGCTTACTTCGGTTAATATCAATTGCAGAGAACATGATATTTACATTACCCAATGGCTTCAAACCAACCGGTGGTTTCCTTGAAAAGTTATACGCAAGAGTTGAGATCGTATTATCCGGAAATTTTGCTGCAATCTGATTGATAAAAGTTAATAGTGAGCCCTGATAACTTTCATGTTTCTTATTTAAAGCCGTGCACTTTTCGCATTCGCAGGCTCCTATATCGTCATTCTGACTAACTGACCAGTATTTTAACCCAGGAGAATCATTGATCCTTTTATCCAATTCCTTAATAACTATTTTCAGAACATCCGGGTTTGTCAGGCATAATTGCATTGCCACTCTTTGCCCGTTTACAAGGCTGAAATAATCGGGATGTTGATCGAAATACTGTGCCGGAGAAACTAGTTTAAAAAATGAATGTCCCCATAAACCCCATTTATCTTCAATCCGGTTTAGCTTATGCCAGTCGAGGTACTCCTGATCAGTTTCTGCATCCCAATAATGCAATGACCTGAAATTAATTTTCGGGTTTTGCAGATCGTTTATTTCGGAAAGAATAATTGAACTCTGTTTGGGAATCAGCTTAAATTTGGAGGAATACTTTCTGCAGCCCAGATATTTTTCCAGAAAAGCATAAACCCCATACAGAGTACCTTTCCCCTTACCTGAAATAATCAATTCATTTGATCTGATGGTTATCAGAAACCCATCATTCTGAATACTTTCAGTAAGCTCAAGCCGGTTAGTTTGTCCGATTACTATCTCAAATTCAGAAATCGCTGCAGCATCATCAATAATGGGAATTAATGTTCCGGATATTTTATGCAGATAATTCTGTAAAACATTGGATGCTGACAGTTCATGAACCGAGGCATTTTTCGATCTGACAATTACATATTCAGACTTCCCTTTGTCGACCAGGGTAATGGAAAAAGTCATCATTGGTACAAACAACAGAATTAAAACACAGAGAAATCGAGAATGAATAAAAAGAAAATAATGAATTCTCATAATCAGAAAAAGGATGCTGCTCTGAGCCAGGATTTATAGAAATACTGCTTAATGGTGGAACAGAACTATTTCCTAAGCTAAGAAAATAATCGTTTAGCACCGAATATTACGGTAATTGTATCAATTTATCAGGACGAAATCTTATGTATTTTGCAAGGCCATTGACCTGATATCTTCTTTCGTATTAATCAATTTATCTTCATGCAGCTGAAAATGAAATGTTTCAAGCTTCTGTAGCAAATATTGGAGCTTCAGTTTCTCTGAATAAGATAAATTACCAGTCACCATTTTTCCAACATAATTCATATCCGCAAACACCCGATGTAAAAGACCTTTTCCATTATCTGTAATTGATATCCTTTTGGAACGTTTATCTGTCAGATCATCCCATTGTTTAACAAGCCCGGCAGCAAGCAGGCGACGTATGACTTCGGTACCTGAGGTTTTTTCCTGTATATTTCTACTGATAAGTTCGCCTTTGGTAAGACTTTCGTGAGTTAATAATATGGCAAGGGCGGTAAAATCTTCCGGACTTTGTAATGGAGTGTCCTCCAGCGTTTTCTTGATGTAGGATTTTGCATACCGACTCATATAAACGAACAGCCGTCCAATAGCATTGTCAATTTGATATGCTAATTCCTGCGATTCTGCCTCCAATTCACCAAATCGAATATCGGATGAACCAAGGGAATTATCTGAGTGCTCCAGTTGATTGATCAGGAAGCCTGAAAAATCACTCAGGCATAATTCCCTGCCATTGCTGTCCCGTTCAAATTCTTCTACAAGATTCAGGAGCTGATGTACTAATTTATAGCTTTTCATTTGAGTCTTAAATTCAGTTTTATGTGGATAGGATGGCCTCTGCTGCCAATCTTCCACTCTTCATAGCTGCATTAATTGAACCGTTCATTAAATGATCCCCACAGATAAAAGCAGTGTCATTTAACCGCATTGAGGAAGGAAGAATATCATTTGTAACGTGCCTATTATCCGGCAGAGCATAAGCAATGGTATAAGTTTTTAGATGTTCCCAGTTTATACAGTCAGGGTACCAGAATTTTAACTCATCCTTAATTTTCAATTCAAGGGATTCAGGTTCAATAAGTAAATGCTTATCGGTAAGCGAAACAGAAATCAGCGATTTACCTTCAGGAGCATAATCCGAAGAAACATTACTCATTACCGCAATATTGTTTACCAGCCTGTTTGAATTTGCATTTAAAGCGATTAAAGCTTTATGATAGGGTGCCTTCTCAGTTGAAAAATATAGGCAAGTCACCGATTTTTTTTCGACAGGAATACGTTGAAATGGTGCCGGAATAGAGTCAGCAGCAGTTGCAATAAGAATATTTCCGGCTTTATAATTTCTCCCGGATACAGTTCGAACCTCATTGCCATCTATACTTAAAACCTGTTCATTAAGTATTAATTCTTCTGCTGAAAGCCCGGAAGAGAGTTGTGCTGAAATCATCCCCATGCCTTTAGCCGGTATTGCAGTATCCGCTTCACTGAACATTTTAAATACAAACTCAAACATACGGGAAGATGTTTCCAGCTTTTGTTCCAGATAAATCCCCGACATAAAAGGAGTAAAAAAGTTAGAAATTATTCTTTCACTGAAACCAGCATTTCTTAAATATTGTAAGGTTGTGGTTTCCTGCTTTGAAAAAATTTCATCAATGTTAATACCAGCCAGCTTTAAACGGAGAAAAAGTAATCTGAATTTATCAGGCAGGCTGCCAACAGGAGATTTTAGAGTGCGGATTAAGGATCCTATTTCCCTCAAAGGATCACCTATTTCGTCAATTCCGGAGTTATTCAGAATGATTGAACCCGGACTAAAAGAGCGGAGATCCAGTGCTTTATAGTCCAGGAAGTTCCTTGCTTCCGGATATGCAGTTAGTAAAACCTGAAAGCCCCTGTCAAAAAGATATCCATTTACCTTATCAGTCCTGACCCTTCCGCCCGGACAATCAGAAGCTTCCAGTATCTTTACTTTTCGACCAGCCAATTTCATTACACGGGCGGCAGTCAGACCTGCAAGACCTGAGCCTATGATTAAGATATCGCTTGGGCTAGTATTCAAAACCTCAATTGAAATTTGATAGAAGATGAATTAAACAAACTTTGCATAATCTAATCTACCTAAATGTTCTGTTGTAAAATAGCTGTCCAACCCTGCAACAGTAACAGTTCCAGCCTTCAAATGATCTACATAGCCATCGCCGGCAACAATTCCATCATCCATCAAAACATGTACAATTTCACCAATCAGAATCTTAGTATTGTTCAATGAAACATCAATAATTTCACGTAATTCCAAACCAATTTTAATGCTTGATTGCGCAACAAAAGGCGCCTTAAAGGGTTCCAGATAAAATTCTTTAAACCCACATGGTTCAAACTCAGACACGCCAGATGGAAAGCGCGCACTCGTTTGATGAGCCTGTGTAAACCACTCAGGCAATACATTATTGAGGGTATATTCTTTGGTTTGAATTATATTCTGCAGCGAGTCATGGTCGTTACTGTCAGGTCTGAATACCATTCCTAACAAAGGGGGATTGGCTCCAATATGAAAAATTGAATTAAACAAGCCCAGATTACTTATCCCATCTTTATTTACAGTACCCAGCATATGCAGCGATTTATAACCCGGTAAACTATTAATAAAAGTAGTCCGGTATCGCTTTTCCATAGCTGAAATATGACTTTGATTAAAATTCATTTTTACAAAGTTTTTAAATTTCCCATTCCTCCATCAATTCCTAAAACCTGTCCGCTGATCCACCCGCTTTCTTCTGATAATAAAAATAAAATTGCATTGGCAATATCTTCAGGTTTTCCAATTCTACCAAGCGGATGTCGCTTTGCAGAAGATTCACGTTTCTCGGCAGTATTCAATAAATTACCCGCAAGAGAAGTATCTGTTAATGAAGGTGCAACCACATTAACCCTGATATTCTGAGAAGCAAACTCGGCAGCAAGTGACAAAGCCAGACTTTCAACCCCACCCTTAGCTGCCGCAATGCTGGCATGATATGGCATTCCAATTTTAGCAGCAACAGAACTAATGAGTACAATTGACGCTGCACCCGAATTTCTTAAAGACCTGTAAGACAATTGAATAGTTCGGGCAGCTCCTGTTACATTTAATCTATAGTCATTGAGAAAATCATCTTCAGTATAACGACTGAAAGGTTTAAGATTAATACTTCCAACTGCATAAACCAGGCCATGCAAATTTGCGGGCAGTTGTTCAGCTAACAAATCAAGGTTTGATAATACATCAATTGGAATATGGATCAGGCCTTCGGGCCAATCTTCAGATTTAGTTCTGGAAGCACTGTATACCTGCGCACCCTGAGATGCCAACAAATTGACAAGCTTAAGCCCGATACCTGAACTTCCGCCAACAACAAGTATGTTTTTACCATTAAAATCCATTATCCGATGTGCTTTAAAAACTCATTTCTGGTTTCATGTGACAAAAACCTGCCACTGTACTCGGCTGTTATTGTTGAGCTATTCATATCACGGATACCCCTTGATGATACACAATGATGATGTGCATCAATAACAACGGCCACATCCTCTGTCCCCAAAGCAGTTTTAATCTCATTTGCTATCTGTATTGTAAGTCTTTCCTGAACCTGCGGACGTTGAGAGTAATATTGTA
>CAYJAM010000212.1:0-5036 GCA_964367725.1 uncultured Sphingobacterium sp.
AAACAGGTCCGGGTCTTCCACTTCTTGCGATGTAGAAAGCCTTGCTGAGCACTTCAGGAATTTCTGTAGCATCAGTAACCTGATAATTCCATTTTGTGACAGGAGTGGTTATATTGATCACATCTGTTTCCTGAAATGCATCAGTTCCCAGAAGATGTGCGAAGACCTGTCCGGTGATACATACCAATGGTGTGCTGTCGATCATAGCATCAGCTAAACCGGTGACGAGGTTGGTAGCACCCGGGCCGCTGGTGGCAAATACAACACCTACCTTACCCGAAGTTCTTGCAAAACCCTGACCGGCGTGAATTCCGCCCTGCTCATGTCTTACGAGAATATGGTTTAATTTTTCTTTGTAATCGTACAATGCATCATAGATCGGCATAATTGCCCCGCCCGGGTATCCGAATATTACCTCGGTGCCTTCGGCGATCAATGCTTCGAGAAGGGCTACAGAACCAGAAACTTCTATGGTTTCAACTCCTGTTGGGTTACTCAATGCCTGCTGCTCAATTTCCATAATTATTTATTTATGTGTTCGTATCAATAATCAGATGAATTAATCTGCCTGATCATTTCTTTAATCTTCGTCAGTAACGCAGCCTTCGCTGGCGTTCTTTACCTGTTTAAAATATTTAAATAAGACTCCATTCTTTACAGGAGGCGCCGGCTGCTGCCATTGTTTTCTTCTGTGTTCCATTTCTTCGGCAGTGATCATTACATCGATGGAGTTTTTGTTCGCGTCGATCTGAATGATATCATCATCCTTCACCAGACCAATATTTCCGCCTTCAAAAGCTTCCGGAGTAATATGCCCAACTACAAAACCATGTGTTCCACCCGAGAAACGGCCATCTGTAATAAGCGCAACTGAAGCACCTAAGCCGGCTCCGAAGATCGCAGAGGTTGGCTTAAGCATTTCGGGCATACCAGGAGCACCTTTAGGTCCAACGTTCCTGATTACTACCACATCACCTGCTTTTACTTTCCCGCTGCTGATACCATGGATCAGTTCAAATTCGCCGTCAAATACACGCGCCGGACCAGTGAATGATTCACCTTCTTTTCCGCTGATTTTAGCAACAGAACCCTGTGGTGCAAGATTGCCGTAAAGCATTTGTAAATGCCCAGTTTTCTTAATCGGATTTTCGTAAGGATAGATTACATCCTGATTTTCAAAATTAAGATCAGCAGCTTCGGCTACATTTTCTGCAAGAGTTTTTCCTGTAACAGTGAGGCAATCACCGTGTAGCAATCCTTTCTTTAACAGATATTTTAAAACTGATGGTAATCCGCCAATTGCATGAACGTCTTCCATCATATATTTTCCGCTTGGTTTTAGATCAGCGATAACTGAAGTCTCATCACTGATCTTCTGGAAATATTCAAGATCAAGTTTAATTCCAACCGATTTAGCCATGGCAATCAAATGCAGAACTGCATTGGTTGAACCACCCAGAACCATTACCGTTACTATGGCATTGTGAAATGCCTTTTCTGTCATGATATCTCTTGGCTTAATGTCTTTTTCCAGCAATATCCTGATGTATTTACCTGCATCAAGGCATTCCTGCTTCTTCTCTTCACTCAATGCCAGATAGGTTGAGCTGTAAGGCAAACTCATTCCCATGGCTTCAATAGCTGATGCCATCGTATTTGCGGTATACATACCACCACAGGCGCCCGCACCGGGACAAGCACGTTCTATAACTCCCTGAAAATCTTCTTCTGCAAGGTTGCCGGCCATTTTCTGACCTAATGCCTCAAATGCAGAAACAATATTCAGTGATTGTCCTTTATAATTCCCTGAATGGATACTTCCACCATAAACCATGATTGCCGGTCTGTTCAAACGGCCCATGGCCATTATAGCTCCCGGCATATTCTTGTCACAACCTGGTAGGGCAATAAGTCCGTCGTAATAATGTCCGCCGCAGACAGTTTCGATAGAATCTGCGATCAAATCTCTGGAGACCAGAGAGTAACGCATTCCTTCTGTACCATTTGTTATACCGTCACTGATACCAATGGTATGAAACATCAAACCCACAAGATCATTATTCCAGACACCTTTCTTGACCACTGCGGCAAGTTCGTTCAGGTGCATATTACAAGTATTGCCATCATAGCCCATACTTACAATTCCTACCTGTGCCTTGGCCAGATCTTCTCTGGTTAATCCAATCCCGTACAACATGGCTTGTGAGGCCGGTTGGGTTGGATCCTGAGTGATTGTTTTGCTGTATTTATTAAGTTCCATTGTTCAGATTCTTATATCTTAATTTCTATTTTTGACTATATTTTATCTAAAAAAAAAGCCTTTCTGTTAAAGGAAGGCGCTGGTCTTTTTTATTGATTTTAAAAGATTTTACACCTTAACAGCAGGGACGACTAGAATATAATTCAGAATATAAATGAGGGAAAGGATACCCGGAATAGTCAGTTTATTAAAATTAAGATTCAAAGCACCATTCATTATACAAACGTTTATAATTTCCTGTTTCATTTAATTCTCAATTTAAGGTCTTCGGATTTAAGTATCAATAGGCATTGCATTTTTTTTAAATTAGAATAAAATATTGAAAATATTAATAAATCAATATTAAATTCCGACCTATTTAAAAATAGCTTTAATTAATTTTGTGTAAATATACCAAAACGGTTTTGGGTTTTCGGTTCATGAAAATATCATTCAGATCAAACTGTCTGATTTCTGCCTGAAATCCGGAATGGTTCCGAAAAAGATCAAAATTATAGGCATAAAAAAAGCCCCTCGATCTGTAGGATCAGAGGGGCTTCCTTTTTAATATGTTACTCAGGAATTTTGGGTTCCTTCGGCAAGTACCATGATCGTATTATCGAGTACTTCAATGACACCGCCTTTGATAAAAATAGTTTCTTCATCCTTATCAGTACGGATGATCACTTTGCCATCTTCCAGAGTTGAAATTACAGGTGCGTGATCTTTAAGTACTTCGAAAGAACCCATGGTACCCGGAACGGTCACAGATCTTACTTCGCCTTCAAAGACTTTTTTATCAGGGGTTAATATCTCTAATTTCATATTTTGAGTATTGAGTATTGAGTATTGAGTATTGAGTATCGCATCAAAATACTCAATACTCATATCTCTATACTAATTTAAGCGTTTGCTTCAGCTAATAATTTTTTGCCTTTTTCGATTGCATCTTCGATAGTACCTACCAGGTTGAACGCAGCTTCAGGATACTCATCCACTTCACCGTCCATAATCATGTTAAATCCTTTGATAGTATCTTTGATGTCAACCAATACACCTTTTAATCCGGTGAACTGTTCAGCAACGAAGAAAGGCTGAGATAAGAAACGCTGCACACGACGGGCGCGACCTACAACCAGTTTATCTTCTTCAGACAATTCGTCCATTCCAAGAATCGCGATGATATCCTGTAATTCTTTATAACGCTGTAAGATTTCTTTCACACGTTGTGCGGTACCATAGTGCTCATCACCAAGTGTAGCAGCATTCAGGATACGTGAAGTTGAATCCAATGGATCCACTGCAGGATAAATACCAAGCTCAGCGATCTTACGGGATAATACAGTTGTAGCATCAAGGTGAGCAAATGTTGTTGCCGGTGCAGGGTCAGTCAAGTCATCCGCAGGCACATAAACCGCCTGTACAGATGTAATTGAACCACGCTTAGTAGAAGTGATTCGCTCCTGCATCAATCCCATCTCAGTTGCAAGTGTTGGCTGATAACCTACCGCAGATGGCATACGACCAAGAAGTGCCGAAACCTCAGAACCTGCCTGAGTGAAACGGAAGATATTATCTACGAAGAAAAGAATATCTTTTCCCTGTCCTTCACCTTCGCCATCACGGAAATATTCAGCTACAGTAAGACCTGACAAAGCCACACGTGCACGTGCACCAGGAGGCTCATTCATTTGTCCGAATACCAATGTAGCTTTAGAATCTTTTAATGCTTCTTTATCAACAGATTTCAGATCCCATCCGCCTTCTTCCATTGAATGTTTAAATGCATCGCCATAGTTAATTACGCCCGACTCGATAAACTCACGTAAAAGGTCATTCCCTTCACGGGTACGCTCACCAACTCCGGCAAAAACTGATAAACCTGCATATGCTTTCGCAATGTTATTTACCAATTCCATGATCAATACGGTTTTACCAACACCCGCACCACCAAACAAACCGATCTTACCACCTTTAGCATAAGGCTCAAGAAGGTCGATCACTTTGATACCTGTGAAAAGTACTTCAGTTTCAGTACTTAATTCATCAAATTTTGGTGGAGTATTGTGAATAGGATAGCCATCAGAATTATCCATGGTATCAATACCATCGATAGCCTGTCCAACAACGTTGAATAAACGACCTTTGATCTTGTCACCGATAGGCATTTTAATTGCAGCTCCGGTATCAATTACTTTCATTCCACGAACAAGTCCGTCTGTTGAGTCCATCGCGATTGCGCGAACTCTGTCTTCTCCAAGGTGTTGCTGAACTTCAAGAATGATCTTTTGTCCGTTATCTTTTACAATTTCAAGTGCATCGTAAATCTTAGGCAAGTGGGCATTTTCGGTGAAGCTGACGTCTACTACAGGTCCGATGATCTGTGCAATTTTTCCGGCGTTTGGCATATAATTTTGTAAATCTATTATTAAATCAACAATTTAAGCCCATTTTGGAGGGCATTTTTTGGTCTGCAAAAATACTCTTTATCCCCGTAAATCAAATACTTAATTGAAGTTTTTTTATTAATTAGTATTGAGTAGTGAGTATTGAGTAGTGAGTATAAAGAACCAAGAGCCAAGAACCAAGAATCAAGACAGGAACGATGCTGTAGCTAACCGTCATCCCGACGTAGGAGGGATCTCAAACTTATGAGAACGAACCCTATTAATTATTATCTTTTGGGCTTAAAATCAATAGATCCCTCCTGCGTCGGGATGACGCTCAAAAAGGCGGTACTGTCAACCCGATAGCTATCGGGTGTCAACTGTCAACTGTCAATTCTCAACTCTCAATT
>CAYJAM010000213.1:0-5020 GCA_964367725.1 uncultured Sphingobacterium sp.
CCCTGGCTTCGATGAGCGAAACCTATATAGCAGCTGCTGCTAAATTAGGTATCCCAATGGAAGTACTTCATCGGGTCGCTTCAATGGCCAGCGGTGGTATGGATACACTGCCGCATAATGGAGCTGTCATCACCTTACTGGCAATTACGGGGCTAAGTCACCGGCAGTCATACATGGATATTTTTTCAATGACCATTATCAAAACCCTTGCAGTTTTTTTAATTATAGCGGTGTATTATTTAACGGGAATCGTCTAACATTTTCTAAGGCATAAATAAAGCTCAATATTTTCATTCATAATTGTGTGTTTAAGGATTTTTCAACACCTTTAGTTATAGGGTTCGGAATGAAAGATATAGTTTAAAAAAGATAAAAATGAGTAAAAAACTAAGGAGCCAGAATTGGTTTGGCAAAACTGGTAAGGATGGGATAATTTACAGGGCCTGGATGAAGAACCAGGGTATACCCGACTATGAGTTCAAGGGTAAACCGATTATCGGAATATGTAATACCTGGTCGGAACTGACACCTTGTAATGCTCATTTCCGAGAACTGGCTGAGTCTGTTAAAAGAGGAATCTTTGAAGCCGGAGGTTTCCCGGTAGAGTTTCCGGTGATGTCATTGGGCGAAACACTGATCAAACCAACAGCCATGCTTTACAGAAACCTCGCCAGCATGGATGTTGAGGAATCGATTCGTGCAAATCCGATGGATGGTGTTGTTTTATTGTGCGGTTGTGATAAAACCACCCCCTCTCTGGTAATGGGGGCCTGCAGTGTTAATATTCCAACGATCGTAGTATCCGGCGGACCAATGCTTACTGGTAAATACAATGGCAGGGATATAGGCACAAGCGATGTCTGGAGGTTCACAGATGATGTAAAATCAGGCATCATGTCTGAAGAAGAACTCAATATTGCCGAGGCGGGTTTATGCCGCAGTCAGGGGCATTGTGCAGTTATGGGTACAGCTTCTACTATGGCTACAATGGTTGAATCTTTAGGACTTACCCTTCCTCAGAATGCGGCTATACCAGCTGCTGACTCTAGACGTAAAGTACTGGCACAACTTTCGGGCAAAAGAATAGTGGAGATGGTAAAGGAAGACCAAAAATTATCAGACATCCTGACCAGAGAAGCTTTTGAAAATGCCATTAAAGTAAATGCTGCAATCGGTGGATCTACAAATTTCGTGATTCACTTATTAGCGATTGCTGGTAGAATAGGCGTGTCACTGGAGATCAAAGACTTTGACCGGCTTTCTGCTGCGATTCCGTTACTGGTCAACCTGCAGCCTTCCGGAAAGTTCTTCATGGAAGACCTGTATTATGCCGGCGGAGTGCCTGCACTACTTAAGGAACTTGATTCTTTTCTGCATACAGATTGCATTACTGCGAACGGTAGAACAATCCAGGAAAATTATCAGAATGCAAAATGCTATAACCGGGAGGTCATTGCTTCCATAGATAAACCATTTATCAATACAACTGCACTGGCGGTTTTGTATGGAAATATTTGTGAAAACGGCGCGGTAATCAAACCAACTGCCGCAAGTCCGCATTTGTTCCAGCACAGCGGAAAAGCCGTAGTTTTTGAAAATATAGAAGATTATAAATTAAGGATTGATGATCCTGATTTACCTGTGGACGAAAACAGCGTCCTTGTTTTAAAGAATGTAGGTCCAAAAGGATATCCGGGTATGCCGGAAGTAGGGAATATGACCCTACCATTAAAACTGCTTGAAAAGGGAGTTAAGGATATTGTCCGAATCTCTGACGGCCGCATGAGCGGTACAGGTTTTGGAACGGTTGTTTTGCACATCTCGCCTGAGGCGACTTTGGGTGGAAATTTCAGCGTACTTGAGACCGGCGACCTGATTATACTGGATCTGGAGGCCCGTACTCTGAATGTCGACCTTAGTGCAGAAGAGCTGCAACGAAGAAAGGATAAATGGAAGCCCTCTCCTGCGCTCACAGACAGAGGATATACCAGCCTGTACATCAACAATGTAGAACAGGCACATTTGGGTGCTGACCTTGGTTTCCTTAAAGGAGGCTCGGGCAGTGAAGTAACGCGAGACTCACATTAAAATAAAAAACAGAATATGTACAATAAGTCTTTCGACAAAAAAGTTGCAATCGTTACAGGTGCGGGACAGGGAATTGGTTTCGAAATTTGCCGACAACTGGCAAAGGAAGGAGCTGCGGTTATATTAAATGATCTGGATTCAGCTCTTTCAGAAAGTGCAGCAAAGAAAATCAGGGAGGAAGATGGTAATTGCATTGCCTTTTCGGGCGATTCGAGTGATCTGAACTTCATTCAAAGCATGGTCGATCTTGCCGTAAAACAGTTCGGAAAACTGGATATCGTGATTGCTAATGCAGGTATCACTTTATTCGGCGACTTTTTAACTTATAGTCCGGAAGCCTTTAACAGGGTACTAAATGTGAATATGGGAGGTACATTCTTCCTGACCCAGGCGGCAGCAAAGCAGATGAAACAACAGGCTGATGGAGGTTCAATCCTGTTCACTTCATCAATTACAGGACGCCAGGCACATAAAGATCTGGCTGCTTATGCAATGACCAAGGCAGCCCTGGATATGCTCGCAAGGAATCTTGTGATCGAACTTTCTGCCTATAAAATCAATGTAAATACGATTGCTCCAGGTGCCACTATAACAGAAAGAACAACTAATGACCCTGACTATGAGACCGTTTGGTCAAAATTAACACCTATGGGCCGACCGGGTACAACAACAGATGTTGCCAATGCAGCACTCTTTCTGGTATCAGAGAAAGCAAAACAGATCACCGGGCAATGTCTTGTTATTGATGGTGGTTGGTCTTGTATCAGTCCCTCCCCGTTTTAAATTCAGGAATCTTAATCAAAAATGAAAGCTGAAGTTCTGTATACCTCCCAATGCCTGCTGGGCGAAGGACCACTTTGGCATGCCGAACGAAATTCATGCTTCTGGGTTGATATTGAGCGGGGTTTATTATTTGAATATCAATGGACAAGCAAGGAAACCAAAACCTGGAATTTTGAAGGCAGGCTTACTATGGTTTGCCTCAGCACAGCGAATTGCGTGATTCTGGGTTTAAATGCCGGTATTGCACGGTTTGATCTGATTACTGAAAAGCTGGAATGGTTGCTGGATATTGAGTCAGAGATTAAAGAAAACCGCTGCAATGATGCAAAATGTGATAGCAGCGGTAGATTATGGATTGGCACGATGGACATGGCATTTAAACCGGGTGCTTCATCCTTATACTGCATTGATAAAAATCTCAGTATTGAAAAAAAACTGAGCAATCTGACCATTTCCAACGGTATGGCCTGGACGGCTGATAACAAGCGAATGTATTTCATTGATAGTCCAACACAAACCGTACAATCCTATTCGTTCGACCCAATTAATGGAGATATCCTGTTTGAGAAAAATGTAGTTCATATTGCTGAAGAAATGGGTACACCCGATGGAATGTGTATCGACCGGGAAGGGATGTTATGGCTAGCACATTGGGGAGGTTTTGGGGTTTACCGATGGAATCCGGTAAGTGGGGATCTTCTCCAAAAGATTGAAATACCCGTCCCACATGTAACATCATGTGCTTTTGCCGGCAAGGATCTTGATCACCTGATCATTACCACAGCCAGAGGAGATTTGAATGATGATGAACTGAAAAAATATCCGGAAAGCGGAAATGTATTCATTTTAAAAACGAATGTCAGGGGGACAGAATCCAATACCTGCATTTTTTGACCGGGTAATGAAGCCAAAACGATTCCTCATGATTCTGTTCATCAAGTGACAGAAAAACTCAGAACAAAAATTCTATCTTTGCGCCACTTTAAGCTGAAGTCTGAAGTCTGAGGTCTGAGGCCTGAAGCTTATTACTTATAACCTATAACCTACAACTTACAACTCAAATGGCATTACAGTGCGGTATAGTCGGATTACCAAATGTTGGAAAATCTACCCTTTTTAATTGTTTATCGAATGCAAAGGCGCAGGCGGCGAATTTTCCATTCTGCACCATCGAACCAAATATCGGTGTCATTACCGTACCTGATCCGCGTTTAACCAAACTTGCTGAACTGGTAAAACCGGTTAAGGTTCAGCCAAATACTATAGAAATAGTGGACATTGCCGGACTTGTAAAAGGAGCCAGCAAAGGGGAAGGACTTGGTAACCAGTTTCTTGGAAATATACGTGCTACCAATGCAATCATCCATGTTCTGCGTTGTTTTGACGATGATAATGTGATCCATGTGGATGGTTCAGTTGACCCGATCAGAGATAAAGAGATCATTGACACTGAATTGCAATTAAAGGACCTGGATGCCGTTTCAAAGCGCATTCAAAAGGTTGAGAAAATGGCTAAAACAGGAAATGATAAGGATGCAAAAAAGACCTATGAGGTTTGCAATATCGTAAAAGCACACCTTGAATCAGGCAAATCAGTTCGTACCGCTCCTATTAGTGAAGAAGACAAAGAATTTATTGCCGACCTGTTTTTATTGACTGAAAAGCCAGTGATGTACGTGTGCAATGTGGATGAAAAATCTGTTGTCAGTGGTAATCAATACGTAGACAAGGTTCGTGAAGCAGTAAAGGAAGAAAATGCAGAGGTTTTGGTTATTTCAGCTCAAATTGAAGCAGAAATAGCTTCTCTTGAAAGTTTTGAAGAAAGACAAATGTTCCTTGAAGATCTGGGACTGAGCGAGTCGGGAGTAACCCAGTTAATACGGGCAGCCTATAAATTATTAAAGCTTGCAACCTATTTCACTGCAGGAGTACAGGAAGTGAGAGCATGGACCATTACACAGGGTTTTACAGCCCCTCAGGCTGCCGGTGTTATTCACTCAGATTTTGAAAAAGGATTTATCCGTGCAGAGGTTATTAAATATGATGATTTTGTAAACCTCGGTTCTGAAGCTGCCTGTAAAGAAGCCGGAAAGCTGGGTGTTGAAGGCAAAACTTATATCGTGCAGGATGGAGATATCATGCATTTCAG
>CAYJAM010000214.1:0-5011 GCA_964367725.1 uncultured Sphingobacterium sp.
TGAAATAGTTCCTGCAGAACAACTATGATCACCCGACAGTATAATTGGAAATTCTTTATTCTTCAGTGTTTTTGCAACTTCCTCAGCTATACGTTCAACCATTGTAAGTACACCCGATACTCTTTTAGCAAATTGATTACCGGCAGTTTCAAGTAAAAGATGATTCTCATTTGGTACTTCAACACTTTTGTACTTTTTAAAATATCTGCTACCAAAGTCGAGAGCGGCTATTTTTATTGCATCAACCCCCAAACTTGAGCCACGTGTACCTGCTCCGATTTCTGATTTGACTTCAATTATTCTTAGTTCACGCATGCCACTTTTCTCCTTGCTTGTAATATCAGAACATAGGTCTTAATAATTTTAAGCTTCGTATTATGTTCTATGCTATCTGCTTTTTATATCTTTGCCAAAATTATAAAAAAATGCAGAGTTACGCGGAGTTTCTTGATTTAAGCGTGGGGTTCCCTCAGGATGGTTTTGACATCATCGATGATGAACTTTATTTCCATGATCTGAACCTGATGGAAATGATTGAAACCTATGGTTCCCCTCTCCGGTTCACCTATTTACCGATAGTGAGTAAAAAGATCCAGCAGGCAAAACTATTGTTCCAGGCAGCCATCGTGAAGAATAACTACCGGGGCGGGTATAAATATTGTTATTGTACCAAAAGCTCCCACTTCAGACATATTGTTGAGGAAGCATTACGCAATGACATCCACCTGGAAACATCTTCTGCCTTTGATATGCCGATGATCGATGCCCTCGAAAAGAAAGGTTCATTAACAAAGGATATTACTGTTATATGTAATGGGTTTAAGACTTTCCAGTACAAACAGTATATCATCGATATGCTGCACGATGGATTTAAAAATATAATCCCGGTATTGGATAATAAAGAGGAGTTCAATATTTATGATGATGAACTGGATATTCCATGCAGCATCGGGATGCGTATTGCTGCAGAAGAACAGCCTGATTCACAGTTTTATACTTCCAGATTGGGAATCAGAATGGAAGATATTATTGAGTTTTACAATCATAAAATTGCCCTCAACCCAAATTTTAAGGTAAAATTGCTTCATTTCTTTATCAATTCAGGAATATCAGATACCCCATACTACTGGAATGAGCTTGAAAAATATACGATTCTTTACTGCAAATTCAAGAAAATCAATCCGGACCTAGATACGCTTGATATCGGTGGAGGAATGCCGTTTAAAGATTCCCTTGCATTTGATTTCGACTATGAATACATGGTGAATGAGATTGTAAAACGAATCAAAGAGATTTGCGCAGAGCATGATGTAGTAGAGCCTGATATTATCACTGAATTCGGCAAATACACTGTTGCTGAGGCATCAGGTATTCTATATAAGGTATTGGGAAGAAAACAGCAAAATGACCGTGAAAAATGGCTGATGCTTGATGGTTCTTTCATTACCAATTTACCTGATGTTTGGGCACTGAATCAGAAGTATATTCTTGCCCCTATAAATAACTGGGATTCTGAATACGAACGTGTAAATCTTGGTGGAATTACCTGCGATGGCCAGGATTATTACAGCCAGGAGGCCCATATGAATAACGTATTTATGCCTAAGACCAGAAAAGTGCAGTACCTTGGTTTTTTCCATACAGGTGCCTATCAGGAGGTCCTCAGCGGTTATGGTGGCATACATCATTGCCTACTTCCATCACCAAAACATGTAATCATTCGCCGCAACAGAGATGAAACTTTCAATTTTGAAGTATTTGGTGAAGAACAAAACAGTAAACAGGTTTTAAAGATATTGGGTTACTAACCCGGGTCACCCCGGGCTAGACCTGGGGCAAGGTATATTCATTAAAATATGCAGAAATTTTATTTCCTTCTTCTATGCCTGTTTCCACTGATGTCTTGTTCTCAGAACAAAACTTCGGATTCTCCTGTAGAAATAAAAGAGAAGCTGGTTCCTCAGCAAAATTTCACAACCCTGAAATTTGAAGCTGAAGGGAAACCATGTATTGCATTAATTAATAACCGCTACATTGGCTTTAAAGAGAAATCTAAGTTTTCACTGTCGCTTTTCATTATGGTTAATACGGTTGATAATACTAAGGATGGCCATCCCGATGAGAAAGAGACGGTAATTTTCAATGCCATTCAAACGGAGATAATTTCAGAACTGAGTAATGGTCTTGGCCCATACTGTTATGTTGGAACAACAACAATGCCTGGCTATCGTGATATTTTACTGTACATCAACCCGGAAGACCGCGAAAAAGCAACTGATATTCTTAAAAAATTAAAGGAGAAAAATAGTCGTATTGACACTATTTCCTTTGAAGAAGATGTTGAATGGGAAGCTGTAGCCTCATTTTACGAAGCTATTTCTGTCAAAAATTAGGCGTCGAACTTATCCAGTAGTTTAATCAGAGTTGCGAAATCTTTTGGATAAGGTGCTTCGAATGTCATTTCCGTATTTTCATCAATTTTAAAGGTAATCTGACGTGCATGGAGGGCAAAACGTTTCATAACAGGAAGTTCCTCCTGATCTTTGCCTAGTCTGTAAGCCCGCTTAATCTCCGATAAATAAACCGGTTTGCCACCATACATTTCATCTCCTGCAATGTTAGCCCTTTGTGAGGCAAGATGAATTCTGATCTGGTGCATTCGGCCAGTGATCGGCCTACATTCAACCAGGGTATAATGTTTATAATATTTTAATGAGTTAAAAATAGTTTCTGCAGGCTTTCCTTCCTGACGATTGATTGCAACGTTTTTAGTACCAAGGTTCAGAATTGGGAGATCAACATGCAAATCTTCAAATATGTGTGTGCCATTAATTATAGCATGATACACTTTATTTACTTTCCTGTGCTCAAATTGCATGGAAACAAAACGATAACTTTCCGGATTTTTTGCAATGATGAGCACTCCTGATGTCTCCCTGTCTAAACGATGGCAAATCTGGGCATCGTCAGAATACTGTTTGGCCATTCTGAGCAGATTGATTTCACCACCTTCCCTGTCGTCCAGAGAACTTAAAAAAGCCGGCTTATTAACAATGATCAGATTGTTATTCTCAAAAAGTATAAGATCTTCGAATTTAGGAAACTTCACGTATGCAGTATTAGACTGCAAAAATAGGATTTAAATTTTAGCTAAGCGAAGCTTTTAGCTTTAAGCTAAAAGGTTAAAGCGAAGTTGGGAAGCAGCTTTCTACTTTCTGCTTTTAGCTTTTAGCTTAAACCAGACTACTTTAATTCAAATTTATATCCAACTCCCTTTACGGTACTCACATATTTATCACCAAGTTTTTCACGAAGCTTACGTATGTGTACATCAATGGTACGATTGGTCACTACAACTGAATCCTCCCAGATATTTTTTAGAATTACCTCACGGGTAAAGACCTTTCCCGGCTTTGACGCAAGAAGGTATAATAATTCGAATTCCTTTTTAGCGAGAACAACTTTTTCGCCTCTTTGGTAGACCAGAAAGGCCTCACGATCGATAACTAAATCGCCAATCTCCAACTTATTTTCAACCTCTATGTCAGATTGAACATTTCTTCGTAAAATGGCATTAATCCGGCTTGTCAAAGCCCTTGGTTTAATTGGCTTTGCGATATAATCATCTGCCCCTACATTAAACCCCGCAATCTCTGAATACTCTTCACTGCGCGCAGTTAGAAATACCATAAATGTATTCTTGAAATCATTCATGGTTCTGAGAATACGACATGCTTCGATACCATCCATCTTTGGCATCATAATATCCAGAATAATCAGATCTGGCAATACTCTCTTAGCCTCAGCAACTCCTTCCTGTCCATTGGAGGCAGTAAATACCTGATAACCTTCTTTTTTGAGATTATACTCAATTAGTTCCCGGATATCTGGTTCATCATCTACAATCAGGATTTTATGCTTAGCGATACTCATAGACAGATATTTTGATACAAAAGTAAACTCTCCATTACACTAAATCATTAAGCCTGTATTAAGAAATTGTAAATCTTTATTCTAAATTGACAATTTCTTGTGGTCAATTTAACACTTTCTGAAGAAAATTCTGCAGTTCGGCGCCTCTTAAATTCTTTGCAACGATTTTTCCTTGAGGATCCAGTAGAAAAGAAGCAGGTATCCCTTCAACTTTATACTGCATGGTCACTTTTCCATCCCATCGCTTTAATTCTGATACATGCGACCAGTTTAAACCATCATCTTTTATGGCTTTTAACCAGTCTGATTTATCCTCATCAAGTGAAACCCCTAAGACAGTAAAGCCTTTATCTTTAAATGTTTCATATTGTCTGACGATGTTTGGATTTTCTTCACGGCAGGGTGCGCACCATGAAGCCCAGAAATCAAGCAGGACATACTTTCCTTTGAAATCCGATAATTTAACCAGTTTGCCCTCTGTATCGTTTAACTCAAATTCAGGTGCGATCTGACCAACAGAAACCGGTTTTAACCCTGCCATTTTATTGACAAAAGATTGTACCGCCTTATTCTTAGGAAAAACAGATCTTACCTCTTCAGCATATGCAATTAATTCTGCTTCGTATTTATTCTGATCCAGTGAACTTGCGGCAAAAAAGCCGGCAAGATTCTTTTTGTTTTCCTGAGCGAACTTGAAAGTAGTTTCAGAGTATTTATCCATATTGGCTTGAAACTGCGGCATCAGCACATTATAGATTGAATCCTTTGCTGCAGGATTTGCCTCAGTCATGACTGCATAATCATCCTGGATTTTTTTATAGATTTTACTGAAATCATTTCCTATCTGATTAAATTCACGTATTTTCTCTGAATCTTCAGAACCTTTAATCTCATAGGAATTGGTAGTATCGGCATAATCTGTCTTAAAATTTAATTCATCACCATTCTTTCCTACAACAAGGAAATTCTTTTCACCTACAACCAGAGTATAAAAATCAGGTTCCTCAGCAACCCGGCGAAACTTAAACTCATTGCTTTCATTCAAAAATGCTGAGTCGACAAGCTGATCAGTTTCATA
>CAYJAM010000215.1:0-5005 GCA_964367725.1 uncultured Sphingobacterium sp.
GGGAGTAACGACGAAGCAATCTCCTGATGTTTAGCACTATTATTAATGGGATTGCCGCGCTGCGCTCGCAATGACAAAACTCTACCCGCGCAATGACACCACGATTGTCATTGCGAGGAGGCGGGGCGATTGTCATTGAGAGGAGGAACGACGAAGCAATCTCATGACGTTTAGTACTATTAGTATGGGGATTGCTTCTCCGCCCTGGGCGGATCGCAATGACAATCAGCAACAATTCACCTTAGAAATTAAATCAAGGCATATTATTTGCTTCAAGCTGAACCAATGTAAATCCAATCAGAATGAATACGATCAGATCCATCAGCATCATTGCATTAGTTCTAGTATTAAACAGCTGTGCTTCACTCTACATGCCAAATGTTCCAAATACCCCAATGCTAAGTGCTAAAGATGAGGTGCATGCATCCGGTCACCTGACTTTGAAAGGAAATTTTTCATTCAATTCAGCCTACGCATTTTCAGATCACTGGGGGGTGCTTTTGAATGCATCGGTAACTAATCAGGAAAGGGCAAGAAAAGAATTCAAACAGAATTTGCTGGAAAGTGGTGTTGGCTATTTCACAAAATTTGGAGCTGAGCAAAACCGGATTCTGGAAATATACGCCGGACTTGGTACCGGGAATTCAGAACGTATTTACCTGACAAACACCAGCAGCGGACCGATTGCCGATGAAACACAGGAGATTAATTTTGGCAAGAAATTCCTGCAGGTCAACTACAGTACGAAGAAAAAGAAAACCCTCAACTTATTTGGAGCCAGATTCCCCTTAAACTACGGCACGGCCTTAAGAATCAGCCATATCCGCTCAAACAAATTTCAAATCAACGGCCTGGAACAATCGCCCGAAGACAATATTTTCTTTGAGCCTGTATTTTTTACCAGAATGGCTGTCAGCAAAAATCTGCAGCTTCAATACAGCAGTGGCAGTAATTTCGGTTTAAAGAACAAGAAATACCTGCAGGCAGGCAATGGGGTATTGAGTATTGGATTGGTTTGGAATATGGGTGGGAATAATGTATCACGAGTTGATTGAGAGGGTTCTATAGGTGTTGATTTTTGTTCTTCCCATTGGGTATTAAAACCGGAAACAATAGGAGAAAAATGTACACCTTGTTCGACCCGTCTTCGACTGTTGTTCGTCTGCGCTTCGACAAAAGGGCCTCCCGGTCGAAGGATAGTCGAAGCCGGGTCGAAGAACTGTCGAACAACAGTCGAACACTTCCCGAACACTTCCCGAACACTTCTGCAACACTTCCCGAATACTTCCTAAATCAAGTTCAGGATGACAAACTCAATATAACCTAGCTTTAAAAGAGTATAATTGAATTATATATCATTCATTAATATAAAAAATATATATTATTGCATAATAATTCATTCAATATTATTTATCTCAAATTAAATAATTATATTTGCATGAATTATCATACAATAAATATGTAATTAAGTATTTATGACTGAAATATCATACACAAATTATAATTCAATGAGCGATAAGGCTTTGGCCGGACAAATTGCAGCATTTATAAAGCATCATCGCCTGGAGCAGAATAAATCGCAGGAGCAATTGGCCAATTCTGCCGGAATCAGTCGCTCGACCCTGAGCCTGCTGGAACGCGGAGAAACCGTTACCCTCGCTACACTAATACAGGTTTTAAGGGTACTGGACTTATTGCATATCATGGATGTATTTACGGTTCAGAAGAGTATCAGTCCGCTCGCCCTTGCAAAACTGGAACGAAATAAACGTAAACGTGCCGGTGGAAGAAAACTGAAACCTTAATCTGCAGAGTAATGAATGTAGCAGAAGTAAAAATCTGGAATGAACTGGTAGGCGCTGTTGCCTGGGATGAAAGAACCGGTCTGGCAAGTTTTGAATATGAGCCAAAATTCAAAAAGCTGGGCTGGGAACTGGCTCCGCTAAAAATGCCGCTAAATTCAGGCAGGAATGTGATCAGCTTTCCTGAATTGCGCCGGAATAAAAATACTGAACACGATACTTTCAAAGGCCTGCCCGGCTTACTGGCTGATGTATTGCCTGATAAATACGGAAATCAGCTCATCAACCTCTGGCTGGCACAGCAAGGACGGCCTCAGGACAGTATGAATCCTGTCGAAATGCTTTGCTTTATTGGCAGCAGAGGCATGGGTGCTCTGGAGTTTGAACCGACCAGCCTGAAAGAAAACAACAGAACCTTTTCGATTGAAATAAATAATCTGGTGGATATCGCCCAGAAAATGCTTTATAGCCGGGAGTCCTTCGCGACTAATCTGCAGAAGGATGAAGAAAAAGCGGTCCTTGAGATCTTAAAAATTGGCACTTCTGCCGGTGGTGCCCGCCCCAAAGCGGTTATTGCCTACAATGAAAAAACGGGAGAGGTAAAATCAGGGCAAACAAGGTCCCCACAGGGATTTGAGCATTGGCTAATCAAACTGGATGGGGTAAGTGATGTGCAATTGGGAGCAACAAAAGGCTACGGCCGTGTGGAAATGGCTTATTATAATATGGCCATTGCCTGCGGCATTGACATGATGCCCTCTATGCTTTTGGAAGAAAACGAGCGGGCACATTTCATGACCAAACGATTTGACCGGGAAGGCGGAGAAATAAAACATCATATTCAAACTTTTTGTGCGCTGAAACATTTTGATTTCAACCTGGTCAGCAGCTTTAGCTACGAACAGTTATTTCAAACCATGCGCGAGCTGAAACTGGATTATCAGGCTATGGAGCAACTATTCCGAAGAATGGTGTTCAATGTGCTTGCCAGGAATTGTGATGATCATACCAAGAATTTTGCTTTCAGACTAAAAAAAGAAGGCAAATGGGAACTGGCACCTGCCTATGATATTTGCCATGCCTACCGTCCCGGAAGCGACTGGGTGAGCCAGCATGCACTGAGCGTCAACAATAAGCGAAAAGATATTTTAAAAGAAGATCTCCTCATCATTGGCGAATCGATTAAATGCAAAAAATCAGGTTATATCATCGAAGAAATAAGTGAAATTGTGAGTCGATGGAGGGAATTTGCCAATGAGGTGGAGGTGAATAAGACATTGGCAAATGCGATTGGGGCAACCTTGCTACGTTTTTAGTTATCAGTTGTCAGTTATCTGTTGCCAGGGTTGAAAAATCACAATAATCAAAAAAATCACAGTTCAGACAACACACTGGGCTAATTGTCTGAACCGTGATTTATATGATTAAATTGATTAGTGTAAGAACCTCCCTTTTAAATTATCCATTCTCAATTCTCAATTCTCCACTCTCAATTCTCCATTCTCAATTCTCCACTCTCAATTCCCCTAAACCTTTATCCTCTTCCACTTCCCCCTCTTAAACAAAATATAACCAGCAATAGTAATCGCGATTTCTGTAACCGGAATTGCAATAAAAACACCCTGAGGTCCCATTTGGAAAAACTTAGCAAGCAGATAAGCCAGCGGGATCTGGAAAAACCAGAATCCGAAGAGGTTAAGCCAGGTTGGCGTCCAGGTATCTCCTGCCCCATTAAAGGCATTAATTAGAACCATTCCTACGCCATAAAATATATAACCGGCACCAATAATTCGCATAGCCTGTACAGCCACGTCCTGTACACCAGGATCATTCGTAAAAAATGACACCATAATCCTTGCCCCGGGTATCGATACAGCAGATATGAAAATCATGAAGATCACATTATATTTGGCTGTTTTGATTACCGAAAGTTCCGCACGCTCAATTTGTTTCGCCCCAAGATTCTGTCCGACAAGTGTGGAGGCCGCATTACTCAAACCCCATGCCGGAAGCATAAAAAACATGAACAAACGCAAGGCGGTCTGATAACCTGCCGAACCTTCATCCCCACCTGTTGTTGCAACTAATTGTGCTAAAAAAATCCAGCTACAGGATGCGATGACAAACTGCAGAACTCCCGGTCCGGAGATCTTCAGAAGTGCAACAATCTGTTCCCATTGCGGTTTCAGATAGGCCAGTTTCATTTTCAGGTACCCACTTCCGTCAAAGAGATAATAAAGCTGATAACAAACTCCCAGACCACGCCCAATAGTAGTTGCCATGGCAGCTCCGGTTAGTCCGAAAGCTGGTACCGGACCGAATCCATTGATGAAAATTGGACATAAAATAATATTGGCCAGGTTAGCCAGCCATAGACTTTTCATTGCAATTGCTGCATTTCCGGCTCCTCTGAAAATACCATTAATCAGGAATAAGAGCATAATGAAAATACTACTGCCCATCATGATCCGTGTGAAGGCAGTTCCATGAGCTGCCGATTCAGCAGAGGCACCCATCAGCATCAGGATATCAGTGGCATACATAAATCCGGGGATACTGATGATCGTATTGATCAATATCGCGATCAAAATGGCCTGCATCCCCGCTTTGGAGGCTGCTTTCGGATCTTTTTCTCCGATACGCCTTGCGACCACAGCGGTTGCGGCCATGCTGATGCCTATCGCGATTGAATAAATAATGGTTAGTACAGATTCGGTCAGTCCAACAGTCTGGATAGCATAGCTGCTGTTTTCCAGGTGACCCACGAAATAAAGATCAACCAGGGCAAAAACAGATTCCATGATCATTTCGAGCACCATTGGAATGGCGAGCAAAAGAACTGATAATCGGATGCTTCCCTGTGTATAATCGCGCTCTTCTCCTTTGAGCGATTGTTTTATAATAGATAATATAGCCGGAATCTTACCGGAATTTTGTACGGTTTCAGACATGATAAAAGAATGATGATTAAAAAAAGATATAAGCAGATAAAATCTGCGTAATTAATTTTTGTGGAAGGGGAACCCTAGCGTATACGAAGGGTAGCTACTACTATCATCTTTTTGGCGTTGAAATTGAGAAACAAATATATTATTTTTTTTAATTCCTGTAAGCAGGGGAGAATTTAATTTAGAGGAATGATTTTATTCTTCGACCCCGAAGGTGGTCGCATGTTTATAGAAACACCAAAAATCTATTTTTAC
>CAYJAM010000216.1:0-4985 GCA_964367725.1 uncultured Sphingobacterium sp.
ATTGACTGATACCACTTACATTTCCATTCTCTCCATAACTAGCTCTTAATTTTAAGGAATTGACCACATTGCTAAAGGATCTAAAAAAATCTTCCTTGTGAATATTCCATCCGGCAGAAATACCCGGGAAATTACCCCAGCGGTTGTTCAGTAATTTTGAGTACCCATCCCGGCGTAAGGTCAGTGTTAAAAGGTACTTCTCATCAAAATCGTAATTGGCACGGCTAAAAAATGATAAAATACTCTCTCTGTTATGATAAGAATCAATCGCACGTCTGTCTTTATCAGAGTTTGTTAAGGCTAGATCCATGAAATCATCTGAAGGAGAACCTGAACCTGATGCTGAAAGCCCCTTAGCATAACTATCAAAGAATTCTGTTCCTGCCATTAGGTCGAAATGGTGTTTATCAAATAAGTTAGCCCGGTAGTTTAAAACGCCATTATAGGTTTGATTGAGACTGCGACCAAAGGAAGCACTGCTAGAGCGGGTAACGTTTATGTTTCCCGGACTATTCAGGTAATCTCTGTTATAAGATTCAAAATGACCTTCATCATAATACCAGTTTCCACTCGCTCTGAAACTCAGGTTGGGAAGAAAATCAACCTTAAAAGCCTGTGATAAAGTAAACTTATTGCTGTTATTTTTTCTGATCAATTTAGCATCATTCACGGCCGGATTACCATCTGAAATATCCCTTCCTATTAACAATTCGCCCTTTTCATTTACACCTCTCATCGTTGGAGGGGCTCCTAAAGCACGGGTTAAATAGTTTCCTTCCCCAGAAGTAGCAGGATCCCGCCATTTTGCGTCAGCAAAGTTCAAACTTGAGCTTGATGTTAGCCAAGGCTTTACTTTATATTCACCATTAAACACAAAAGTTAGTCTTTTATAAAAGGTATTGATCGGCATTCCTGCTTCATTATATGCACCTAATCCTGCATAATAACTTCCCTTTTCATTACCACCTGTCATAGACACATTGTAATCTTGTGTTATGGCCTGATCACGCAAAGCAAAATCTTTATAACTGAAATTATTAAAGATCAATTCTCTGCCTGTAACCGGATCAGTCATTGTTTCCCAACCATTCTGCAGTTTTACTTTGTTCACATCATCCAGAAACATTGTGCTCCACACGGCATTACCTGTTACATTTCCATCCAGAAAATTACCATTTGCATCTTTAAATAAGTTTCCAGTACCAAAAGGGCCAGTCGACGTCAACTGCGTTAATCTGCCTGGCTCGTATAAACCGGAAGTTTGAATGGCCTTCCTTGACCAATAGAGGTAATCTCTGGCATTTAAAAAGTTGAATGGAATATTTAATTTATTGACTCCGGTTTTACCCTTAAAAGAGATATTCGAAACACCTTCCTTACCCTTTTTAGTAGTAATTAAAATTACCCCGTTATTGGCTCTGGCACCATAAATAGCGGTAGCGGATGCATCTTTCAAAACTTCAATAGATTCGATATCATCCTGGTTTATATCACTAAAGCCCCCACGTAGCAAACCATCGACGATAACCAATGGTGAACCACCTCCACCGTAAGTAGTTCCTCCACGTAATACAATGTTAGGAACCGCTCCCGGTCTACCGGAAGTTTGCTGAACCCTTAATCCAGGAATAGTCCCTGCCAGAGCGGAAGCTGGGTTTGAACGAATACCGGTCTCAAGGATCTTTGGATCCAATTTAGACACTGAACCGGTAATAGTCGATCTTTTTTGGGTTCCATATCCCAAAATAACTATTTCGTCTAATTGAGATACATCCATTCTTAATGATGCATTTACAATATCAGTAGTGCCTACCCGAATCTCCTGAATTAAATATCCGACGAATCTAAACACAAGGATATCGTTTGTTGAGGCCTCAACAGAGTACTCTCCTTCTGCATTAGTTTGGGCAAGGGCAGATTTACCCTTTACCTGAATAGTAACACCTGGTAATGGGAGCTTATCATCCTCAGAGGTGACGCGACCTGTAATTCTACTGGTTTGAGCCTGTGCCACAGTAAACAGCAATAATGCAATTACCGAAAACAAGCACCTTAAAAAGGTATTTTTTGATTTCATAATTCTTTAAATTAAATTTGTATTATGTATGACATAATACAAATTTGTTTTTTTTAATTTATATTTCCAAATATTAAGGGAAATTTATTTTTAAGGAGTTGGAATATGAATAGCGTTTTAAAAATCGATCCCGTTTAATTACTTTGCAACCGAAAAGAATGAAAAAAATAAATACAGATAATAAGCTTCAAAAAATAGATACCACCTCATTGGTTGACCGGGTTGAGAGGAGTATTATTGAATTTCTGACAGGGAAGAACCTAAAAGTAGGCGACTCAATTCCAAAAGAACTTGAGTTATCTGCTGCACTTGGAGTTAGCCGCACCGTTGTACGGGAAGCATTATCGCGTTTACGAATGATCGGCTTACTTGAATCAAAAAAGAAAAAAGGATCCGTGATCACCAGCCCGGATCTGATATCGATACTTGGTAAAAGTATGGATCCAAGGCTTCTGGATGATGAAACCTTAAAAGAAATTTTTGAAATGCGGCTATCTCTTGAGATAGGAATGGCTGATTTCGTTGTAGAGCGTGCTACCGATGATGATATTAAGGAATTACGTCAGATTGTAGCCAATGACCCTCCCCGATCTTTTGATACCATGTTTTTAATTGAAGAAGAGATCAAGTTTCATGGAAAACTATATGAAATTACCAGAAATGAAACATTGAAAAAATTTCAGAAACTCTTGCTCCCGGTATTTAATTATGTCCACCTTAGCGGGCTACTCAAGAAACCAATGATTAATAAAAGATATGCTTCACATAAAGAACTGGTAGATGTTATTGAAACCAGGGATGCTGAAGCTTTCAGAAATGCGATGCGCAACCATCTTGAAAATCATTTCTCAAGATTATTTGACTGATTTTAGGCAATTGTTGCTTAATTAATAGTTTTTAGCATTGAGGCATAGTGAATATATCAAAAAATCGCATGAAATAACTTACTCCTTGTTAAAATTACCTGCAATTATTTATATTTAAGTTTATAACAGGTAACAATGAAACGCAGAGAAATATTAAAGGGCCTTAGCGTCATTCCACTGGCAGGAATTGCTACCGCTGCTATTGCGAAGCACCAGGCTGGAAGCGATACAGAATCAGCGGTTGGAGCAGCTGAAGAATGGCTTCCAAAGAAAGAATTGATTAAAACGCCTGCAGGCTCCTGCCTTCGTTCAGGTCACTTATTGTTCATTGGTGGTATTGGAGGATGGTATGCTAACCAGAGGGCCGAGCCGGGAGATATTCAGGTTCAGATCCGCAGCGTTCTGACTACCATGAAGGGGATTCTGGAAGGTGCAGGATCATCAATGTCCAATGTTCTGAAGATACAGATGACTGTAGCTGAGCCAAACAAAAACATGGCAAAGCTTAATGAGGCTTATGCTGAGTTTTTCCCTGAAAATCCACCTGTACGTTCTTACAGCGGATCTAAAACCAGTCAGATGGGCAGGGAAGGTATCCTTTGCCAGGTGGCCTGTATCGCTTATGTTGATTAATTAAACTCATTTTAAAATTTAATAAAATAATATTATGGATCGCAGAAAGGTTCTAAAAAGTCTGAGTCTTCTTCCTTTAGCAGGCGCAGCAGCAGCTATTCCTACAGAAGCCAATGCTCAAAACAAAAAGCAAAAGGGACAATGGACTCCCAAAAAACAGGTAATACGGAAGAGTAACAGTGGTGGAAATACAAACCCTACCGTTGCCGCCCCGGCTACAGCTGGAGCAAAGCCAGCAGCACCAGCTCCGGTATTATCAGGTTGTATCCGTTCAGGACATCTCTTATTCCTCTCAGGAATCGGTGGCTGGTATGCAGAAAGACGTAAAGAACCGGGAGATATTCAGGTGCAGATACGCAGCGCATTGGACACCATGAAAGAAGTACTTGAAGGCGCCGGTTCATCCATGGCTAATGTCCTTAAAGTTCACATGACCGTCGCAGAGCCGAATAAAAATATTGCAGCACTTAACGAGGCTTACCGTGGTTATTTCCCTGATCCTCCGCCAGTACGTTCATACACAGGTTGCGGGACCGATTTAATGGGAAGAGATGGCATTCTATTACAAATTGATTGTATTGCTTACGTAGATTAAAAAAAGCATAAAAAAGGGCAGGATGCAAACGCATCCTGCCCTTTTTTGTTTAAGTGCAACCCGCACTTATTGTTTTATACATTGGCAAACTAAACGCCTGCCTTTTGTAAAACTTCCAATGTTTTTCTGAGTCCGGTTTCAGCCACCATCATCAGATCTTCCTTCCAATACTCCGGATTATACATCTCAAGTGAGATACAACCCTTAAACCCGGTACCCTTGAGATCCTTGAATATCTGAGTAAGAGGCAATATTCCATCACCAGGATAAACCCTGTGAGAATCATTGAGTTGGTCCAATTGCGGAGATGACGGGGCATCATTAAACTGAAAAATAGCGATCATATCACCTCTGAGTAATTTAATTCCCTCGAAACCACCTTCACTGATATACATGTGATAAACATCCGGAATGACCATCGCTTTAGGATGATTGGCATCCAGGGCAATACCAACTGCCTGCCCCATGGTTTTAACAGGAAAATACTTCACAAAAACCAAGGCAGGATTCAGTTTATAATCATTGATCCCCATTTCAATAATATCCCTGTAGCGATCAGCAGCCCATTTTTGATTAAAGTTCAGGCCGATAGTATTTGGAATTGTCTGAATATGTTGAGCACCGATATCAGAGGCCATACGCATCCGGTTACGGGTATCGGCCAAAGATTTATCCCATAATTCCTGAGTAGGTGGTATCGCATTCCATAGCCCGATTACACTGGGCACGAATAAACCATTGTCCCTTATTTCTTTACCCAGATCTTTCAGGTTACCGCCATCTGCTTCAAACTTTTGCAATTCGCCATCCCATG
>CAYJAM010000217.1:0-4943 GCA_964367725.1 uncultured Sphingobacterium sp.
CTAAAAGCTAAAAGCTAAAAGCTAAAAGCTAAAAGCTAAAAGCTAAAAGCTAAAAATGGAGAATTAAATTAGTGTATTTTATTCAAATAGTCAAGTACGATGTACTCAATACTCAATACTCACTACTCAATACCACAATGATTAAGCAGTTCAGAAGTATCAATCCTTTAAACATCATCCTTCTGATCGGGGTAGCCACTTTATTACGGGTTGGAATATTCATCCATCTACCTGATCAGATTAGCTTTGAGTTTATGGAGCCTTTTGCAAGGTTGCTGATTGATGCACCTCTTGAAAATGCATTCAGTCCCCTCGCGAATGTCCTGATTGCACAAGCCATTTTGATTATTCAGGCATTAATATTTAACAGAATCATTAATTCATACGGACTGCTTGGGAGGCCTACCTTTTTACCTGCCTTGATGTATATTACTGCAGGTAGTTTACTAAGTCCTTTCCTGCTTTTGAGCCCCGCACTGGTTTGTAACTTTATGATATTATGGATGATTGAAAAATTCCTTAGTATCTACAAAAGAGACGAGGTCAGGTCGGTAATGTATGATTTGGGAATGATTGTAGCTGTAGGAACACTGGTCTATTTCCCGTTTATTTCCATGCTTCCCCTGATATGGATCAGCCTTGTTATTTTCAGACCTTTCAACTGGAGAGAGTGGTTTGCAGTTATTTCTGGCTTTATTACCATATTCTTTTTCCTTGCAGTTTTTTACTTTTGGAATGATTCTTTAGACAAATTTTATAGTATTTGGTTGCCTCTGACTACTAAATTTCCAACTAATCTTCGTATCAACCTATATGATTCTCTGGTTCTGATCCCTGTGTTGATTATACTGGTCTTGGGCTTTTTTCAGTTGCAGCAGAATTTCTTCAGAAGTGTTGTTCAACTTAGAAAGTCGTTCCTGCTTTTATTTTTCATGTTCATCATCGGACTTTTATCCTTCTATCTGAAACAGAATCTGGTACTTTATCATTTTTTGTTTTGTGTCCCTCCAGCTTCAGCCCTGATGGCTTACTATTTCCTTCATGCAGGCAGACGCTGGCTCTATGAAAGTCTTTATTTGGTTTTACTAAGCTGTATTATTTATTTCCAGTTATTCTGACAGAAACAATGTTTTAACCTTTTTTAACAGATTTAGGCCCTGTCAGTTTCAAAAATTAAATAGCTTTGTGCTATGCAATGCGGATTAGTAATTTTCTTAATGGATTCTAAAGCCAATGCCGCAGAACTGCAGCTAAGAAATGGGTGCCACAATGGTATTATTGAGTTTTTTTGACTATTGAATGGCACACCTGGTTATTGATATTGGCAACTCACGAACAAAGTTTGCTGTTTTTAACAAACACAAACTTGTAGAGTCGGGCACGATTGAAAAACTTGACACCATACAGCTAAACCTATTGCTTGATAATCATAAGATAACCCATAGTATAATTTCATCCGTCAGTGATGAGATAAGCAAGCTTGAAGACATCCTGAAAATCAAAACAAAATATATTCGATTCTCAGCAAGTGCTAAAGCAGGAGTAATTAATAATTACAAAAGCCCTGAATCTTTGGGCTTAGATAGACTTGCAGGAGTAATTGGTGCCAAATCGCTGTTTCCGAATATAAATTGTCTGGTTATTGATGCTGGTACTTGCATTACCTACGATGCGGTAGATACAGAAGGTACCTACGAAGGAGGGAGTATTTCTCCCGGCTTGAAAATGAGATTGAAGGCTATGCATAAGTTCACCGGACGATTGCCCGATGTTGAACTTTCAAATTATACAGACTGGCGGGGATATGATACGCCCTCTGCAATGCTTTCGGGGGTGATAAATGGCTGTACAGAGGAAGTGAGGGGGATGATTGAGATCTATAGATCCAAATATCCCGGATTACTGATTATACTATGTGGAGGGGATGCGATTTTTTTTGATACTAGGCTTAAAAATAGCATCTTTGCCCACACTTTAAAAACCGAGCCCGATTTGGTATTAATTGGTTTAAATGAAGTTATAGAACAACAATGATTAAAATAATTAAAAATATATTCTTTCTTTTTCTGCTTACGATAAGTTTATCTTCAACAGCACAGGTAACATCTTCTTCTCCATATTCACAATTTGGATTGGGTGATCTGAGTGGTTCTTTATTGCCTCAGAACAGGGCTATGGGCGGTTTAAGTATGGGTATTCGTAAACCAGGATTATATGATAATATAAATCTGGCAAACCCGGCATCCTATTCAACTCTGGAGCTGACTACCTTTGATGTTGGAGCTTCTATGGATATCCGCCAGCTTAGTAAGGGAGGGGTTTCCGGAAAACGACAGTTCAACTCTACTCTGAGCCATATTGCTTTTGGTGTGCCGGTGAATAAATTTTCTGCAGTTAGTTTCGGGCTTGTTCCATACAGTGATTTGGGGTATCAGTTCATGAATTCTGGCCTTGTTGATACAAGCAAGGTAAATTATATTTATGGTGGCGAAGGCGGAATGTCAAAAGCTTATTTGGGTTATGGCTTTAAGATCAATAAAAATCTGAGTTTAGGCTTTAACTTTGCTTATCTTTTCGGTAGCCTGAAACAAACCAGGGCCTTTGAGTTTGTTAATGAAGCCACAACGGCTTTTAATTCCCGCACGCAATACAGCAATTCTGTTGGTGGTTTAAGCTACGATTATGCTTTGCAATATACCGGAGAGATTAGCAGTAAAACAAAATTCATTTTGGGATATTCAGGAAATTCCGGTCATAGCCTGAATTCCAAAAGTAATATCGTAACCACCCGTTACAGAAAGGATGTAGAAATGGAGGAGCTTGCGGCAGCAGATAGTACCTATTTTGCAGAAGGTGCTAAAACTAAAATTACAATGCCATTATCACATACAGCCGGTTTTGCCTTTGAAAAGACCAATTCATGGCTATTTGGAGCCGATGTCACTTATAGCCGATGGTCAGATTACAGGGAAGGAAGCACAAATCCGGGTCTGAATGATAGCTATGGCATTATCGTGGGCGGACAGTTTACGCCTGATCCAAATTCTGTAAGTAGTTATTTTAAACTGATGGATTACCGTTTGGGGGTTAAGTACGACAAAACCTTTGTTAAAATTGGCAATAATGATATCAACCAGTATGCTCTTAATTTTGGATTTGGTTTCCCATTGCCTCGTAACCGGTCAAGTTTCTACAAAATAAATTTGGCTGCTGAAGTTGGGCAGCGTGGTACCGAAAAGAATAACCTCGTTCGTGACCGTTATGTTAATATACACCTTGGTTTTACACTTAATGACAAGTGGTTCCAGAAAACCTATATTGATTAATATATGAAATTCCGGCGCTGCATATACGGTGCTGTTTTTTATATAGGAATCATTATGCTCTTTGCCTGTGAGAACGATTTACGCAAGGTTGAACAGATTTCTGCAAAGAAAATGTTGGTCCCGGTAGATAAATCTACAGGTGTAGAAATTATCTACAGCGACTCGTCCATTGTAAAGGCCAAACTTATTACTCCCGAATTACTTAATTTTAAAACAGAGAAGCCTTATATTGAGATGAATAAGGGCGTAACTGTGATTTTTTATGATCAAAACCAACAGGAATCAAGCCGGGTGAAGGCTGATTATGCAATTCGCAGGGAACGTGAAAATATTGTAGAGCTAAAGCGAAATGTTGTTGTTACTAATATCAAGGGAGAGACATTCAAATCGGATGAACTGATCTGGGATGAAACAAAAAGGCGTTTTTACTCCAATAAGCTAGTGAGTATTACCTCAAATCTGAATGTTCTCTATGGCACCAGTTTTTGGGCAAATGAAGATTTTTCATATTATGAAATAGTACAATCTACAGGCGATCTGAGATTGACTGGTGAGCAGGCTTTTTAATTGAGAATTGAGAATTGAGAATTGAGAATTGAGAATGAGAGAACGTTTATCATTCAATACTAAGTGAAGCAATCATTTACAGACAACAGATAACAATAATTAAGAGTTGAGATTCATCCTTAGTTGGGATGATAGAGAATGAAAAAATATTTTGACAATTAGTAGATTTTACTAACAAACTAACAACCAACAACTAACAACCAGCATAAGCAATGAAAGGAATTATACTCGCCGGAGGATCAGGCACCAGGTTGCATCCGCTTACACTGGCGGTAAGCAAGCAGTTGATGCCTGTTTATGATAAGCCAATGATATATTATCCACTTTCTACCCTGATGCAGGCAGGAATACGTGAGATTCTAATCATTTCAACTCCGCATGATCTTCCCAATTTTGAGAAACTTCTGGGCGATGGAAGCCGTATAGGATGTAAATTTTCTTATGCAGAACAACAGGTACCCAATGGGCTTGCTCAGGCTTTTGTGATCGGTGAAAAGTTCATTGCCGGTGACGATGTTGCACTCATACTGGGTGATAATATCTTTCATGGAGATTCTATCACTAACCTTCTGCCAGCCATTCAAAATCCTGAAGGAGGAATTGTATTTGCTTACCAGGTTTCAGACCCGGAACGATATGGTGTAGTTGAATTTGATAAAGACTTTAATGCACTTTCTATTGAAGAAAAACCGCTTAAGCCAAAATCCAATTATGCCGTCCCGGGATTATATTTCTACAATAATTCAGTAGTGCAGATTGCAAAAAATATCAAGCCCTCCCCGAGGGGTGAATACGAGATAACCGATGTTAATCGTGAGTATTTGCAACAAGGGAAACTGAAAGTGGGGGTTTTAAGTCGTGGCACCGCCTGGCTGGATACTGGAACATTCAATTCTCTGATGCAGGCCGGACAATTTGTACAAGTCATCGAGGAGCGTCAGGGGTTAAAGATAGGTTGTATTGAAGAGATTGCTTTTCAAATGAACTTCATCAATGCTGAACAGTTGAAGAAGGTTGCAGAACCACTGATGAAAAGTGGATATGGGGAGT
>CAYJAM010000218.1:0-4912 GCA_964367725.1 uncultured Sphingobacterium sp.
TAGTTTGCAGGTACTACCACATCACTGATCCTGGAACAAATATCTTCTACTGTAAAATCATCAAGCCCCAGGATAGCCGCCATGGTAGAAGGTCTGATCTCACATGCCTTTTGCATGGCATTAGCCCGGGCACTAACCAATCGCAAACCATCTTCAAATGATAAGGCCTTCGCAGAAACCAGCGCTGAAAATTCACCCAAAGAATGACCGGCAACCATGTCGGGCTGGAACTCAGTTTTCAGTTCCTTAGCAAGAATCACAGAATGAAGAAATATGGCCGGCTGAGTTACATTGGTTTGCTTCAAATCTTCTTCCGTACCCTCAAACATAATATCTGTTATCCTGAATCCAAGTATTTCATTTGCAGTTTCGAATAAATTTCTGGCTGCTTCAGAATGATTGTAAAGATCCTTACCCATCCCTGAAAACTGGGCACCTTGTCCCGGAAAAATATATGATTTCATATCCTAAATAGCCTAAACAGGCAATAAACTGTTAAAAATATTTCCTTTTAATATACTTACTTAACTCAGACTAGCGGTAATAAGTCTTAAAAATTCTGAGCGCGTAGTTTCATTTACAAACTCACCTGTAAATGCAGAGGTAGTTGTAACCGAGTTTTGTTTTTGTATACCCCTCATCGACATACAGAGATGTTTGCATTCTATTACTACGGCAACACCCGCAGGATTCAGGGTGTCATGAATACAATCACGGATTTCATTAGTTAATCGCTCCTGAACCTGTAAACGACGTGCAAACGCATCTACAACCCTCGGAATTTTACTAAGGCCCACAATATGGCCATTAGGAATATAGGCAATATGCGCCTTCCCGAAAAAAGGTAGCATATGGTGTTCGCACATTGAAAATACTTCAATATCCTTAACCACTACCATTTGGCTATAATCTTCCTTAAACATTGCACTGCGCAGAATTTCTTCAGGCTTTGCATCGTAGCCATGAGTAAGAAACTGAAGAGCCTTTGCCACACGAACCGGAGTCTGCAGCAATCCTTCACGGGCCGGATCTTCTCCGAGATCTTCTAAAATTGCTTGATAATGAGATGCAATCCTTTTGATCTTATCCTGATCATAACTATCAATCTTGACATATCCGTCAATCTTATCGATCTCTGTATTATTACTTTTTATACCCATATTTTTGGTTTCAATTCTGTCAATATTAACCGAAATACTCTACAAAATTATTTTCTGTTTCAAATAATTTTATTGAATGCAAAATTGCTCCCTGGGTTTCGACATGAGGTTTGAGAACCTCAAAAATTGTAACTGCAAGGACCTCCGTTGAAGCCATTTTACCTTTCATAAAATCTACATCCAGGTTGATATTCCTGTGATCAAGCTCATTGGTCACATAAACCGTTATGATTCTTTTTAGTTCTTTTAAGTCAATAACAAATCCTGTCTCAGGGTTAATCTCTCCCTTCACTGTTACAAACAATTCGTAATTATGACCATGCCAGTTGGGGTTAGAACATTTTCCGAATATTTCCAGGTTTTGTTCATCGCTCCATTCCTGCCTGAATAGCTTATGTGCTGCATTAAACCGTTCTCTGCGAGTAATATATATCATTTTCAATAAATTAAAATGCAAATATACTCAAACTAAAAATGCCTTAAGGACAAATAAAGCTAATTGCGTAACTTCGCTTGATGAATATACTTCTTGTAGCCGCAACTCAGGCCGAGATTAATCCATTTCTGCTTCATCATGGATACCAAAATCTTTCTATCCGGGAAAAGCAAATCGGAATACATCAGGTGAGCGTACTGATCAGTGGAGTTGGGATGGTCGCTACTGCCTTTGCTATGGGTAACTATTGTGCAGAAAAAGTATTCGACCTGGCTATCAATACAGGTATTGCAGGTAGTTTCGATACCGCAATTCAACCGGGTGATTTGTGCAGGGTATCAGAAGATATTCTTGCAGAATTCGGAGCTGAAGACGGTACTGATTTTCTAATTGCCGAAACTATCGGTTTGGGTAAAAGCCTGTTTTCTGCTGCAACTGTATCCGGATTCCCGGGCTATGATCAACTTAAAAAAGTTAAGGCGGTAACGGTAAATAAAGTTCATGGCAATGAAAAGTCAATCGCTGAATTTGTTGAAAGGTTTCATCCCCAAATCGAAACAATGGAAGGCGCTGCATTTTTCTATGCCTGTGAAAAACTAGGTATTCCGGGAATTCAAATCCGGGCAATTTCAAATGTTGTCGAACGCCGCAACCGGGCGAACTGGCAAATCGAACCCGCAATTAAAAATCTGAACGATACCCTTATTCAACTTTTCAACTCATGAAACTGAGCCTCGGATTTTCACCTTGTCCAAACGATACCTTTATTTTTGATGCGATGATCCATCAAAAGATCGATACCGAAGGACTCAGCTTTGAGGTGATCTTTGATGATGTTGAAACTCTCAACCAAAAAGCTTTCAGAGCTGAACTTGATATTACCAAACTTAGTTATCATGCCTATGCATACCTGACCGATAATTACGTGTTACTCCATGCCGGAAGCGCACTTGGTTTCGGAGTAGGCCCATTATTAATTTGCGAAAATGAGGACTTTATTTCTTCTGAAAGGTTGGCAGGTCTCAAATCTCAGACTTCAGACATCAGACATCAGACATCAGACCTCAAACCTCAGACCTCAAACTTCAGACCTCAGACCTCAAACCCCAGCATAGGTATACCCGGAAAGTACACAACAGCTAACTTCCTCCTGAGTCTGGCATTCCCTGAGGCAAAAAATAAAATTGAGATGAAATTTTCTGAAATTGAATCCGCATTATTGAACCATCAGATCGATATGGGTGTGATCATACATGAAAACCGTTTCACATATCAGGAGAAAGGCTTGAAAAAAATCATCGATCTGGGTGAGTTTTGGGAGAACATGACCAAAGGTCCAATTCCTCTCGGAGGTATTATGATCAAAAGGGATCTTCCGGAAGAAATAAAACAAAAAGTGAACCGGATCATTCGTAGAAGTGTAGAGTATGCATTTGATCATCCCGAATCCGGAATGGATTTTATCTGCTCACTTTCGCAGGAAATGAGTATAGAGGTCGTTAAAAAACACATTGATTTATACGTCAACAAATTTTCGATTGATCTGGGTGAAACAGGAAGAAAAGCTGTTCAAACGTTCTTTGAGGAAGCATATAAAGTCGGTATAATCCCGGAAACGAAACAAAACTTATTCTTATAATTGTATACTAGACTTATTCATTTAGCATGATCATTATTACAGGCGCCGCAGGATTTATCGGAAGTTGTTTGGTTCAAAAATTAAACGATGAAGGTTATTATGACCTGGTGCTGGTGGATGATTTTTCGAGTGAGAACAAGAATAAAAATTTCGAGGGTAAACGCTATTCCAAACAGGTAGACAGGGAGGTTTTTGCAGAATGGCTGCAAGAAAACCATTTACATGTGCAGTTTGTGTTTCATATAGGTGCACGTACAGACACTACCGAAATGGATGTTAAGCTCTTCAATCAGTTGAACCTCGATTATACCAAAAACATCTGGAATATCTGTACAGAATTTGGCCTTCCGCTTGTTTATGCTTCTTCAGCTGCCACCTATGGATTAGGAGAGCAGGGTTATGATGATGATGAATCAAAAATTCCAATGCTGAAGCCCCTTAACCCCTACGGTGATTCCAAAAATGACTTCGATATCTGGGCTTTAAAGCAGGAGAAGAAACCATATTTCTGGGCAGGACTGAAGTTTTTCAATGTTTATGGCCCCAATGAATATCATAAAGGACGTATGGCCTCCGTGATCTTCCATACTTTCAATCAGATTAAAAAAACAGGGGCCATGAAATTATTCCAGTCCCATAATCCCGAATTTAAAGATGGCGAACAAATGCGTGATTTTGTTTACATCAAAGACGTAGTCAATGTTTTGTACTTTCTGATGCATCACCGCAAAGATTCGGGTATATATAACCTGGGTACCGGTAAAGCAAGAACTTTCCTTGACCTCGCAACACAAACCTTCCATGCAATGGATACCCCGGTTTCCATTTCATTTGTTCCCACACCTGAGGACATTCGTGAAAAGTATCAGTATTTTACAGAGGCAAGTATGGAAAAGCTGAGGTCTATTGGTTATAGCCTTGATTTCTATAGTCTGGAAGAAGGTGTTGAGGATTATGTGAAAAATTATCTGGTACCAAACAGATATTTATAGGCCATCCCTCAAATCGCATCTGTCCAAAGAGTTTCCAGCGATTACTAAAATTGATTTTTCAGTACAACTTAATTCGCTTTTGTACAGTTTCTAACGATAACTAAACTACACAAACATAAAAAGTTTATATCCTACATCTTTTTAGGCTCATTTGTATCAGCTTTTTCCGGAACATAGCTTTTTTCAGGCTGATAAATAGCTCCTGTAGCGAAATCCACTATTGCTCCTGGCCAGAACAATAAAATATCTGCCACTAAGGCCACCCCACGAATCTTGCGCGAAGGTTCACCAGCCATAGGCTTCTTTCTTTGAAATTCAGTGACTTTGCCTCCAAGAATTGTAGCACAAGAATTCAATGAAAGGGCAAAAATTAGTAATAAGAGTTTTGTAATGAGTCTCTTCATTGCTGAATGATTAATGGTTATTATATTTGGTTCAATGGCTCAATTTAAAGATAAAGAATGATCTATAAATCATCCCTCAAATCGACCGTATTTTTCACACTTAAACGTGAAGAAATACCCGAGGCGATGACAGAAACTATCAAAACTGTACCAAATACAAGCACAAAGTCCGATATTTTGATCCCTACGGGGTAGTGGTCAATGATCAGGTTAGCTCCTGACATTGCAATGAATCCAAATTTTTGTTGTAACAGAACGAATATCAGTCCGGCTGTCATTCC
>CAYJAM010000219.1:0-4894 GCA_964367725.1 uncultured Sphingobacterium sp.
ACTTATATACAATCCGCAAACAAAGCTATGGAAAAGCGGATCTCCAATTTCTGACGGCTCAAGAACTTTGAATTTTTCAGCAGGTGCCGCAATTGCAGTCTCTGATCATTTATTATTGATTGCAGGCGGAGATAATGGCATTGTTTTTCATCAGATTGAAACTTTTCTGGTACAGATTGCTCAATCTAAATCTGCCGAGGAAAAACAAGCCTTAACGGCTAAGAAAAATCAATTGGTAATCAATCACCAGGGTTTCGACAGAGGACTCTTAGTATATGATACAAGAGCAAATGCATGGAATAAGATCGGAGAACTTCCATTTCCGGCGCATGTGACTACAACTGCCATTAAATGGGGAGAATCCATTGTTCTATCTAGTGGCGAAATTAAGCCTGGGGTCAGAATACCTAATATAATGTTGGGGAAACCTGTCTTTTAGAAATTTTATTCAGATATGAACTCGAAAAATTATCCCTGGATACTGGTTGGCTTACTATGGGTAGTTGCTCTCCTGAATTACATGGACAGGCAGATATTGGCTACCATGCGCCCTGCTATGCAAATGGATATTTCAGAACTTCAATCTGCCGCCAGTTTTGGATATCTCATGGCTATATTTTTATGGATATATGGCTTTATGAGTCCTGTTTCAGGTATTATTGCTGATAAATTCAGCCGTAAATGGCTCATAATCGGGAGTTTATTTGTCTGGTCGGGAGTAACTTTTGCCATGGGATTTGCGACCACATTTAATCAGCTTTACGTATTAAGAGCGATTATGGGAGTTAGTGAGGCTTTATATATTCCTGCAGGCTTATCCTTAATTGCCGACTTCCACAGCACCAAGACAAGGTCGCTCGCTATTGGAATTCATATGACAGGTTTATACATGGGACAAGCTTTGGGAGGCTTTGGTGCAACAGTGGCAAATGCTTACTCATGGCAAGCGACCTTTCATACCTTCGGTTTTATCGGTATCATTTATTCAATGATCCTGATATTCTTTTTGCGTGATAAAACATCTTCTGAACAAGCTGTTGAAGGTATTGATCAGATTCACCTAAAGAAAGGATCTTCGCTTTTCAGCGGTTTAGCCCTGCTTTTTACCAATATCTCATTCTGGATCATCCTTTTTTATTTTGCTATTCCTAGTTTACCAGGCTGGGCGACCAAAAACTGGCTCCCTACCTTATTTGCTGAAAACTTAAATATTCCAATGACCCTGGCTGGTCCATTGTCAACCATTACCATTGCTGCTTCCTCATTTATAGGCGTGATTTTAGGCGGAATTCTTTCAGACCGATGGGTACAGAAAAATCTGAAAGGGAGAATTTATACCAGTGCAATCGGACTTGGGTTGACCATTCCTTCTTTGCTTTTATTAGGATTTGGCGACAGCCTTGTTCATGTGATTGGGGCAGGAGTATTTTTTGGGATTGGTTTTGGGATGTTCGATGCCAATAATATGCCAATACTCTGCCAGTTTGTTTCTGCCAAACATCGGGCAACTGCCTATGGCGTTATGAACATGACTGGTGTTTTTGCCGGAGCTTATATCACCAATCTTTTAGGGAAATCAACAGATGCGGGCAACCTCGGAAAGGACTTTGCCATGCTTGCGGGAATTGTTCTTGTTGCTCTGATCGTACAGATCTCCTTTTTACGGCCAAAAAGTAACGACTTTAAAGCGTATGAAAGTCAATAATTGTATTGATTTTAAAACCTTAATTATGAAACCTAAAACTGTTAATTTTTGTCTGCTATTTCTGGCTCTTGTCATTTCAGCCTGCTCGCCAATAAATAAAACAACAGATACGTCAGCTCCGCAGCTTTCAGCGATTTATGCAGATATTCCTCTAATTATCCGCGATACTTATAATGAGGCAATTCAGATACGTATTTATGTAAAGGAGGGTACAGAAGTCAACTATAAAAGTGTTCAATGCTTTTTGGATGAAAATGCCGTAAATGCTCTTGAAAGGATAGATGTTTATATCCGAAAGGATAATGAACGTGCTTTTTTAACTGGTGCAACTCTTCTTGGCTCAAATAAAGATCTGTCGGGGAAAGTAACTGTTCCCATTGATGTTAATTTTAAGGCTGGGTTACATACTATATGGATCAGTCCGGTAGTTAAAAGCAATGCCGATTTATCAAAACAGCTAACAATTCGTGCTTCCGCATTAAGTACCGGAACATCTATTCATAAAATTAGCAAAGCTCTGAATAGCTCAGGCGGGAAGGCCAATTTTACAAAAAGATTAGGTATTGCTTTCCGCAAGGCAGGTGATGATGGCGTTCATACCTATCGTATTCCCGGGCTTGCCACCACAGAAAGGGGAACGCTGATTTCCGTGTATGATATTCGCTATGTAAATTCTCGTGATCTTCCTGCAAATATTGATGTTGGGATGAGCCGCAGTACAGATGGAGGACAGACTTGGGAGCCGATGAAAGTAATCATGGATATGGGTCCTCCTCATGAAAACAGTGGAATTGGAGACCCGGCCATATTGATTGATCCCCTTACTAAAAAAATATGGGTAGCCGCATTATGGAGTAAAGGAAACCGGTCAATTGCCGGTTCAGAGCCCGGTCTTTCTCCGGAGACAACAGGTCAGATGGTGATGGTAAGCAGCGATGATGATGGTAAAACATGGTCGGAGCCCTATAATATTACTTCACAGGTAAAAGATCCCAAATGGCATATTTATTTCAATGGCCCCGGTAATGGAATGGTCATGCAAAATGGTACCCTCGTTTTTCCATCCCAATATTGGGATGAAAGTAAAAAACCCGGAATGCCTCACTCCTCCATTATTTATAGTCAAGACCATGGAAAGACCTGGAAAAGTGGAATTGGTGCCAAATCAAATACTACTGAAAGTCAGGTTGTTGAAACTACCCCTGGTTCCCTGATGCTGAATATGCGCGATAACCGCGGAAAATTCAGAAGGGTTGCTACCACAAAAGACATGGGAAAAACCTGGCTGGAACATCCTACTTCCAACGAAGCCCTTCCTGATCCAGTTTGTATGGCAAGTCTTATTAAAGGTGTGGTGTATGTAAATGGCAGATTAAATGAGATTTTATTCTTCAGTAATGTGTCCAGTCAGATTGTACGGAAAAATATGACAATCAAAGCAAGTCTTGATCTGGGCAACACCTGGCATTCTGCCAATGAGCTCTTACTTGACGAACGCCCCTGCTATGGATATTCTTCCTTAACAAGGATTGAAGAAAACACCTTAGGTATTGTTTATGAAGGCTCAGGTGATTTGTATTTTATGAGAGTGCCGGTAAGCGATGTTTTGAATTAGGACATTTAAATTGGTGTTTTCCTTGCCATAGATGCCAATTTAAATTTGAAACCTTTTTGGCTCATTTAGATTTTGCTTTTACACCAAGCTGCTTAGCCAAAATCATAACTTCCCGCATGATGGTTGGTTCAATCGATTCTTTCCATTTTGCAGGCAATCCGAACGCCATTTGGGAAGTATGACCTTCATATCCACCTTCACGCAGAATTTCAACTGTTGGAATATAGGCCATCACATCATTTGAATATCCCATCACAAACAAGTCAGGGCCGAAGATCTTTTTAAGTCTGATCGCATAATCCACAACCGGTTCGCCGCCCAGAGCAACCAACGACTGATCGCCCAATTGCCAAAACTGAACGGGATAGGGATAGTTGCTCAATATACGTTCTCCCTTTTCGTATTTCCGGATCATTTCAAGAGCCCAGTTCCTGATGTAGCCACTTTCTTTAACTAGCATTTGGTTTAACTCTTCCTTGCTCGGTGGGTTTTCAAAATCAATATTTACTTCTGAATAGGCGGTTTTCAAACGAGGTTCGAGTTCCCTCATTTCCCCTTCCAGCACGGCTTCCACAGCCAATGCAAGTTCCTGACCATATTGTTTGGCCAGTGGAATTGATTTGCGGGGCAATGCATTCTGGTTACCTCCGCAGCCCTGAAAAAATAAGGCCGTGGCTCCGGGATGAGCTTTTTCTACCTGAAGCTGTGCATAGCCTGCATAATCTCCCGACCATTCATAACCACTTAATACCGTATTATGACAGGCATAACCAAAGGCTATGGCCAATACTTTTCCCTGTTTATCACTTACCCTGATTACCGGGACGGCATAATCACTCGGCCCCTTCAAATCAGTCTGAGCATCAATTTTAGTCTCAATATTATTTCTCCTGTTCACCGCAAAGCGGGTGATCCCATTTTGGCTTGAAATATTTACAGGCATCATGGAGTTTAAAGCCTTTTTAACTAAAGCTTCAATTTGTTGTTCAAACTTTATGGTATAAATCCTGATAGCCTCTTTTTGCTGCTCATTAAGCGGATAAAGTGCATGAAGCGCATCCTGCAGCACCGGACCAGAATGGGTATGTGAGGTATTGAAAATGATCTGACTTCGTGAGAGCTTGAAACTTTTTTCGAGACGGGTCCGGATATTATCTGAAATACTTTTTGGAATGCCTGAGAGATCAGTAGTGATGAGTACTGCTTTTTTGCCTGCAGCATCTTCAAATACCAGTGCTTTTGCCCATAGTTCATGAAGTTTACCTTCTGATGGACGGGTTCGTGCCGCAAATCCGGCCATCCACATCGATTCTTCAGGAGTAATAATTACACTTGCTACTCCGGCTTTCCAGCCAGCCTGATTATTATCCCTTGCGGATAAGGTTTGAGCGAATAGAATGATTAGAGAAAAAAAGGTAATTAGAACGAGATTTTTTTTCATGGCATGATAAAAAATAAACACCTGTTTAGATTCCCTATATAGAAGATCTTAATTTCAGAACCTTATTGAAGTACCTGCTTATACTTCAAAAGATCTGCTTCCAACTCTTTGTATGGAATATCCTGAACACTAT
>CAYJAM010000220.1:0-4889 GCA_964367725.1 uncultured Sphingobacterium sp.
GCAGACAACTCGAGAGAATATTTTTGAAACAAATCGGTATTAGCCCAAAACAGCTGGGTAAAGTTGTCAGATTACAAACCGCCTTAAAACTGTTGCTCAACCAAAAGACAGAAACATTTACCCAAATTGCTTACGAAAGTGAGTATTATGACCAAAATCATTTCATAAAAGACTTCAAAGAATTTACAGGCATCACACCAAAAGAGTTTTTGTCTGACGAGCAAATGGTTTTATCCTCTCTTTTTTACACTCAGGATTAGCCTGTCGCATTTTTACTATTTCAGGAGTTCCAGTCATCTTAAATTGAACCAAAATTCATAAGATGAAAAGAACTATACTTAGTGCGGTAATGCTAATCGCAACCGGCTTTTCGGCTTGCACCGATACAGAGACCAAAAAAGAAAAGGAAGAAATCATTCAAACTCAAAAGGCAAACAGTATGAACAATTTAATTTCAATTGTAGAAATTCCGGTAACAGATTTTTCAAGAGCTTTAAAATTTTATCAGGCAATTTCAGGTCTTGCTATTGAAGAAATGGAAATGGACGGAAATCAAATGGGGATTTTGCCAAACGAAGAAGGAACAGTAAATGTAGTTTTGGTAAAAGGCAAGGATTACAACCCAACTGCTGATGGAGCGGTGATTTACCTGAACGCTGGTAGAGATCTGCAGGCAATGCTAAACAAAGTTGAGCAGAATGGCGGACAGGTGATCTTACCGAAAACCGAAATCAGTCCGGAAATGGGATATTTTGCCTTGTTCATTGACACCGAAGGAAACAAATTAGGGCTGCACTCGGCTAAGTAAATAATAAAGAGAGAGAAAAGAGCGACCACAAGCCCTTAGAACTCACCCGGAGCTCATCGATCCCTTTTTGTAGAACCCCTCTGTCCTTAGACTTTCTATCGATTACCAAAATTATTGATTTAGTACAGCACTATAAGCTGTTTTAGAGTTTAAGCGAAGCGGCTCTGGGAGTTTTAACCTGATTGGAGTGAATGGGTCTAGCATTTTTTTTTCACAAAAACTTGCAGTATATCTGTTTATTAATTTACTTTGTATTTCAAAGTACTTTTAAAAAAAGATAAAATGAAAAACAAAAGACTAATTATCATCCCATCAGTTGTAGGAATACTGCTCCTTATCCCGCTCATTGCAATGCAGTTTACGCATGAAGTCGACTGGGATATCTTCGACTTTGTAATTATGGGAATTCTATTATCAGGCACAGGCTTCTTGTGTGAACTTGTGTTAAGAAAAGTAAAAGGTACACTGAACAGAATTATTATCTGTGGAGCTGTTTTATTTGTATTCTTCCTGATATGGGCTGAGCTTGCAGTCGGGATTTTTGGTACGCCATTTGCAGGATCTTAAAATAAGACAGCAAATGATTAATACCATTGTCCTGCTGTGGTTCACATAATCTTAAAGCTATGAATAAAGTTATCGGCGCAGTATTAATAATTGCCAGTTTAGCAATTGCTTATGTAGGGATCAATAAGATTTCACAAAGCACAGAATCTGTTAATTTTTTGGGGATAAAAATTGAAGCCTCAGACAATTCTGGTAAAACTGAAGGCTACCTATTTCTGGGATTGGCAATTGTGCTTTTTGCTGGCGGGATCTATACGGTGACCAAGGAAAAGGCTTGATTGGAATTATAATTATAGATTGAAGTTTATTGATCTGTTTTTTCAATTTTCCTGACATCAAAAAGCTAGATTACTGGAAAGTTTATTTGAAAAATCCAGCACTTGCCGTATCCTTTATGGTGCCATTTTTATCCTGGTAGATAAAATATGCCTCCAGGCCGCTATGATTCTTTAAAAAGTTAAAGGCTTTTTCTAAATCCTTACCAATCAGGACATTATCATAACCGTCGGCACTCATAGCCTTTGCGGTTCTGACGGTCACGCTGATCATTTCATTCTCAATTGGTCTCCCGGTCTTTGGATCCATCAGGTGAGAAAGCTTTTTTGATCCATTCTGGAGGTATTTGCGGTAATTCCCGGAAGTAGTGATTGCACCTTCTTTCATCTCAATGATTTTCTGGATATTAGCTTCATCATCTTTGTCCTTTGAAGGCTGTTCAATTCCAATCCGCATGATCTGATTTCCGGGCTGTTTATGTCCTTTGACCCTAATCTCCCCACCTATTTCGATCAGGTAATTTTGAACGCCTTGTGATTCAATGTAATCTGCAATCACATCTACACTGTAACCCTGAGCTATACCATTTACATCAATCTTCAGGCAGGGAATGTCTTTGACCAATTGCCTGCCCCGAATATGGAGCTTATCCGAACCTGAACAAGCTAATGCCTTCATGATTACTTCCTCCGATGGCTGATTACTATGCCTCTTCACTCCAAATCCCCATGCTTCTACTATGGGTAATATGCTGATGTCGAATACCCCATCACTTTCTTTCCAGATCTTTAAAGAGCGCTGCACCACCAGATACAGATGCTCATCCATTTCTATTCCTTTTTCAGAATTATTAAACTTATTGATTAGAGAATAGGGTTTGTAGATTGAAAGAGAGCTGTCAATTTCAGTAAATTTTTTATCAATTGATTTAGAACTAATGATTGCATCTCCTGCATAATAAGTAATCTGATAACTTGTGCCCTGTGCGAAACCCGAGATTTGGAATTGGGAGTAGGATTGGGATTTCCTGCTTCCACAACCGGGTATGAGGATTAATAGGATGGGTAGGATTAATAGGATAACAATATTTCTAATACTCACAATCCTACCCTGATTAAAAATCCTACTCATCCTACTCATCCTAAAATCCTCTAATCCTATAATCCTATTACCCTGTAATCCTCTAATCCTAATATCTTTTAATCCTAATATCCTATAATCCTAATCCCCGGGTCGTCGTATAATATTTCGCAATCATATTCGGTACTTCCCATGCAGGCATAGCATTATTCAGAATATACCCGATAGCCACTTCAGCAGAGTTTGTACTTTTAAATGTTCCCGGTTTTACGATCCACTCATTACCTTTTTTGATCAGGTCGAAGCCGGGGTATTTTTGCTGCATTTTAGCTTTTACTTTTTCAATGGCCGAAGCGAAATCATCAGCCGGAACACCAGGAGCCGCTCTGATATATAATGTAGCCCGGTATTTCTCTTCTGCACCCTGTCTGAGTTCAAGATCAGCTTTAGTGCCCCGCATAAGCGCATAATGGGTATCACTTGAGCCCACAGGCTCCCTATATTTCCAGTTGACAGTCACTTTAGCATGCACTCCCTTGATGGTATAATTGATTTCGCCATTAGCTAAGACTGATAAAATACTGTCTTTTACATATTTTTTCAGGTATTCAGGATAATCTACCCGGGTTACCCGTTTAAATTCAGAAGGTGTCAGATCAGTAGGCCATTCCCTTGCGCTCAGGATTTTGATGTCCTTTTTATAGTTGAGCATAACCCCCGGAAATCCGGCCCATTGCGACATGTCGACCAGGTGGGTACTGACATCTGTAATTCCGTGACCTTGCTGTTCAATGTCAAAGAACCAGGCCGGGCGTCGGGCTGGTTCAGTGCCTGAGAATTTCAGGAAATGGTGTAAATTCTCCTGGATCAGACTTGGATCATCCACACTTCCTTTTTTGAGTGATCCGAAGAGTTCCGGAATTTCTGCCAGCTCCTTCTGCAGAATGTTGCTGATATCATATCGCAGATCCATTGGATCAAAGATCAAAACCTTCTTTTTCTCTGCCAGTTTGAAGGATTTTTTAAGCATTTCAAAATCTTTCGGAGTTACTGCCAGTGGCTTATCCGCTAAAACATGCATGCCTGCCTCAATTGAACGGCGTATATACTCACCTTTTTTGCTGTTATTCCCGGATATGATCACCGCGTTTCCTTTTTCCTCAGCCAGCATCTTTTCCAGATAATCGGGACCGGTATAAACCACCATTTTCCATTTGGTAGGATTGGAGGAACGGGAATTCATTCCATTGATGCTTTTCAGATAGGTCTCTACATCTGGCCCTTCAGGAGCATAAACGTGCACTTCTGTATCTAAACCTGCATACATTCTGCCCTGCATATAGGTTGCATGCCCATGTCCGGGATCCAGAACGATAAGTTTGATCGGTGCATTTTGTGCAATTCCATGAATCGAAATTGAGCTGAATAAAATAAGTATCAATGAATGAAGGATAAGTCTTGGTTTTAACATGGTATTAATAAAATTTCGTTGTGGGAAAATTTGGAATACTATTTTTTATGGGGAGTAGATTATTTAATGTTTTTTTATATCCGAATAGAACTTAATCAAATATAAGAGAATTGATTAATCCTGTATTTTTATATATTTAATCATGCACATATTCATCCTGTCAAAATGAGTAATTCACTTTTACCATACAGAAAATTCATTCCGGCATTTTTCGTGCTGATGGCCCTATTTATATTGACAGGTATTGCTCAGACTGTAAAACCTAAAAAATATATTGTTAATGGATATGTAGGAGGTTACCGTGGCCTGGTAAAAGTTGAGGAAATTGACGCCGATAAATTAACTCATATCAATTACGCTTTTGTTAATGTAAAAGATAGCCTGGCATTTTTGACCAATCTGAAGACTGATTCAACTAATTTTCGATTTTTAAACGGACTGAAAAAAATCAATCCGGATCTTAAAATTGTAATTTCTATTGGCGGATGGGCATGGAGTGAAAACTTTTCTGATGCGGTTTTGAGTCCGACTTCCAGAAAATTATTTGCTAAGAGTAGTGTGGATATTGTAAGACAGTATAATCTGGATGGGGTGGACATCGATTGGGAATACCCTGCAATGAGGGGTGAGGAGGGGAACGTGTACCGCCCGGAAGATAAACAGAACTTTACCCTGATGTTTAAGGAG
>CAYJAM010000221.1:0-4864 GCA_964367725.1 uncultured Sphingobacterium sp.
TTTAATTTCCGGAAGTTCAAGAAAGTTTATTTCAGCAATGTTCGTTTTTTAAAGAACGTTCAGATCCAGACCTCTTCGCGCCAACATCTTAAAGACAGATTGATTCTGGCCACAAGGATTCTTGGTATAAGTTTTCTGGTTTTCGCATTTGCACGCCCATACATCCCGGTAGCAGAACAGCAAAATGCCTTTCAGCAAGAGATTTTGAGCATTTATATTGACAATTCCTATAGTATGGAGGCTGTGAATAAAGAAGGAACCCTCCTGGATGAGGCTAAAAGGAGAGCCAGGGAGATCGCATCAGCCTATAGTTTAAATGATAAATTCCAGCTTCTAACGAATGATTTTGGAGGTAAATACCAGAGGCTTCTGAGTTTGGAGGAATTTCAGACTGCGGTCGAAGAAGTACGAATCAGTTCGGCTAACCGAAAGATGGATCAGATAATCAGCAGGCAAAAGGATGTATTTCTGAAAGAGCCAAATTCAAGAAAAACAATATACCTCATTTCTGATTTTCAGACAAATATGCTCTCGGCAGCCACCATTCCTGCGGATAGTACCGTAAAAACACGTCTTATCAGGTTAAATTCAAATGCCCAGCCAAATATTTCTGTTGATTCAGTTTGGTTCAATACTGCTATTCATAAACCGGGTGATTCCGAGAAATTGATGGTCCGTCTACGAAATAATTCAGATGAAGAGGCTGTAAATATTCCGGTAAAATTGCAGATCAATAAGGTTCAAAAGTCCATCGCAAGCATGACTATTAAGCCCCGCAGCACCGCGACAGATACCCTGACATTCAGTGGATTGCAATCGGGCTGGCAGGAAGCTGAATTAGAAATCACTGATTTTCCTGTAGTTTTTGATGATAAGTTCTTTTTTAGCTTTAATGTTCAGCAATCTCTTTCATTGCTCATAATTAATGGTAGTAAAGAAAATGAGTATTTGAACTCAGTATATCGCTCTGATCCATTTTTTAAAGTGCTGAATGTTGCTTCAGGTAATATTAATTATTCAGGATTGTCAGCATATCCATTGATTATACTCAACGAAGTTGCCGAAATTAGTGATGGATTGGGCCAGCAATTGATTAACTACATCAAAAATGGTGGAAATTTGATAGTTTTCCCTGATCTGGGTAATGATCAGTCTGCTTTGAAGAAATTTCTTAGTTCAGCAGGTACTGATGTGCCCGTTCAGGTGTTGAGTGCCGAAAATAAGGTTTCAGTAATCAATCTGGAGCATCCGGTATTCAAGGGTGTTTTCGATAATGTTCCCAAGCAAATTGACCTTCCGCTTGTGAAGAAATTCGTTCGCTACAGTTCACAGAATAATACAAACCGGCAAGCATTACTGGAAATGCCCGGTAAAATCTCATTTTTTAGCGAATACAGGCTTGGTTCAGGGAAAATTTATCTATCGGCAGTACCTTTGAGTTCAGAAACGAGTAATTTTGCCAGACATTCAGTATTTGTGCCTATCATGTACCAAACGGCTCTTTTATCTCTGCGGAACCAGAACTTGTTTTATAAATTGAACAGGGAGCAGCAAATTGAATTGCCAAAAATATCCTTAAACTCAAATCAAACTCTTAAATTGAGGAATGAGAAGTTTGAGGCAATACCTGATCTGCGGCAAAATGAGAATTTTTCACAACTATACATTGCCGATCAGATCAAACAGGCCGGAAATTACCAGTTATTGAAAAACGATAGTCTGATAGCAGTACTTTCTTTTAATGAGGCTGGTTCTGAATCAGATATGAGCTATGCAAATGATGAACAGATTAAAGAATTGTTCCCTAAGCAAAGAATTGAAATTTTGAATACAGATCCGGGTTCTTTGACGAATGCTGTAAAATCTATTAATCAGGGAACTTCTTTATGGAAAGTTTGTCTGATATTGGCCTTAGTTTTTTTTGCTGCTGAGATTTTGCTCATCCGTTTTTACAAAAAGACTCAAATTAAACCGTTAAACAATTGAAGAATTTATTAATTCAGTCTGCAAAAATTTTAGATCATCAAAGTCCTTTCAATGGAAAGATCGTTGATGTTTTGATAAGAGATGGAAAGATTTCTGAAATAGGGAAGAACATTGATGTTTCAGACAAAAGCACCATTATTTTTTCTGCAAAAGGGCAGGTACTATCGCCCGGCTTTTTTGATCTCAATGCGAATTTTGGCGAGCCCGGTCTTGAAACAAAAGAAGATATGGGCACAGGATGCATGACAGCTGCAGCCGGAGGTTTTACAGGACTTGCTCTGATGCCAAACACGCAGCCTCCGATTCATTCTAAGGCAGAGGTTTCTTACCTGATCAGTAAATCCAAAAACAATCTGGTAGATATTTATCCTCTGGGATGTATAAGCCATAACAGGGAGGGCAAGGAACTTGCAGAAATGTATGATATGCAGCAATCCGGTGCCATAGCTTTTACAGATGGTAACAGGCCTTTATCAAATGCAGGCTTGATGAGCAGGGCTTTATTATATACCAAATCATTTAAGGGGCTTATTCTCTCATACGCAGAAGATCAGGATATTGCCGGTAAGGCTAAGATGAATGAAGGGCTTATGAGTACTTATCTGGGTATGAAAGGAAATCCATCACTTGCCGAAGAATTAATGATCTCCAGAGATCTTTATCTTGCAGAATACAACGATTCCCGGATACATTTCAGTACTGTCAGTTCTGCCAGGAGTGTGGATCTGATCAGAAAAGCTAAGAAAGCAGGAATTAAAGTAAGCTGTGATGTTGCGGTTCATCATTTGATATTTACCGAGGATGATCTGGAAGGATTTGACAGCAATTTTAAAATGAAACCTCCATTGCGGACTAAGAAAGATCAGAAGGCTCTGATTGCAGGTCTGAAAGATGGAACCATTGATGCGATAGTCTCTCAGCATAGTCCCCATGAAATCGAGTTTAAAAATGTGGAATTCGAAATCGCATCTTATGGGATTACCGGTTTACAAACCGCACTACCTGTTGCCCTGAAAGCCGGTTTAAGTTTGGAGACGATTATTGAAAAAATGGCATACGCCCCGAGAAATATCCTCGGAATTTCAATTCCTGAATTGAAAACCGGAAATTCTGCTAACTTTATTCTGTTCAATCCGGAAGAAGAGTGGGAACTGAATGAGGAGAGTAACAGATCCAAATCATCCAATTCACCTTTCTTTGGACAAAAATTGAAAGGTAAAGTGAAGCTTGTATACAATAATGGCCAGTACATAATATTTTAATCAAAAATTATGAATACAAGTATCGATCAGGCAATGAATGCGGCCTTGGCCCAGTTTGCTTCTGTAAATAAGCAGGAATACAAGTCATTTTCCAGTGCTTTGACAGGTATTTTTAATCTGGATAAGCCCTACCTCGTAAAAGTGGATGCACTTGATAGTGCATTTGATGATCAACCCGTTTTTGAACCACTTCGTGAACTGTTCTTTGATTTGTTACTGATCAACTTTCTAAACGAAGATGTGCGTAAACTCGAGGAAGACTATCTCGATTCTCCTGAATGGGAGAAAATTGAAGAAAGTACGATTGACCGTGGGACAGAACTACTTAATCTTCTGCTTTATTTACAGGAATGTCAGGATGAAGCGATCGAACCCGAACTGGGTGATTTCCTTCGTGAGTTTTTGCTTGTAGATGAGGATGAGTTCCAGGACGAGCATCGGATATATGAGGAAGTGATTGCAAACCAGATTCTGGTAGAAAGTGATCTGAGAGAACTGGCCCGTGTAACTGCCGAAATACCGGATGATTCTGAATTAAAAGAACTGTTTTACCCGATGATTGGCTTTTTCAGGGATCCGGAACCCTCAGAAAAGGACTTCAATGATTTTATAAGCCATAGCGCAAATCCGGATTTTGATTCAGCAGTATATTCTCTATTAATTTCATATAACTCTCAAAACTAAACCAAACTAAAAAACAATGGAATTTTCATTAGAAAACTTAAACAAAGCCGCAAGCACTAATGGGGTGATTATCGGCATTTTATCTACAGTAATCGGTGTGGTTACTTATTATGTATTCCCTTCGCTGCTTGGCTCAATGTCATTCGGAATCGGAACACTGGTAGTCTCCCTGCTGATTTATATCTTTTTTACCCTTGACCTGAAAAAGAAAATTGGCGGATTCTGGACTTTCAAGGAAGCTTTAAAAGGAATTTTTCTGATGTCTTTTATCGCAGGAATAGTCTACTCACTGGCAAACGTTGTTTTTTATAAATTCATTGAACCTGGCGCATTTGAAAAGATTGCAGGATTTATGGAATCAGGAATGTCTCAGACCTTCGAGAATATGGGTATGGAACAGGAAAAGATCGATGAAGCGGTGGCTAAACAGATAGAAGGTATTAAAGGACAGTATGATCCGACATTTGCACAGTTTTTTAAGAATCTGGGTATTGCTGTGATTATCCAGTTCGTAATGTCACTAATATTTGCTGCAATATTCAAGAAAGAAACTCCTGTATTCGCTTCAACCACTGAGGAAGAAGAGGAATAGTCTTTCAAAATAATCTGACGTGCAGGTTTTATCAATATTATTGATGAAATTTGCACGTTTTTAATTGTTAAACAAGCGGGATTCTATTATCTCACATCTCATATCTCACATCTCATATCTAAAGAATGGATATATCTGTAGTTGTTCCTTTATTCAATGAGGCTGAATCTCTGCCAGAACTTCTCAGCTGGATCAACAGGGTGATGGCTAAGCATGGCTTTAGCTATGAGGTGATATTGGTTGATGATGGAAGTAACGATGGATCGTGGGAGGTGATTGAGTTGTTAAAGCAGGAGTTTCCGGCCATTGTTGGGATCAAGTTTCGTCGCAATTATGGGAA
>CAYJAM010000222.1:0-4842 GCA_964367725.1 uncultured Sphingobacterium sp.
ATCAAGAACATAGATTCTGTAACTGATAAATATCAATATCAAAGACCCTAAATTCAATATCAAAGGAGCCAGCCAGTGAAAAATACTGATCTCTTTAATGATTGATACCTGAAAGCCCTTCCAAAGCCAGGAGGACTCGAACGAGAGGGGGTTAAAAGCAAAGACAATAAACGTGCAAAAAAATGAAAGTACAAGTAAAACATATGTCATCTGACCCCTCGAATCATTTATGAGGCTAAGTTTATCCGCTTTAATTTCCCTTGATTCTCCCAAAAAGACTTTAAAAATCAATCTGAAAATATAAAAAGCTGTCAACCAGGATGTTAAAACCATCAGCCAGGGAAGGATCACCACTACCCCTTCCCGTGTAGCCACCCATTCAAAAGTCCTGATCAAAATAGAATCTTTTGAAAGAAATCCTGAAGTTAAGGGTAAGCCAATCAAAGCCGCTGATGCAAGACACATTCCCAAAAATGCAAATGGCATTCTTTTCCTTAATCCGCCCATCAGGCGGATATCCTGATGATCAAAAGCATGATTATTTTTTTCGCAATAATGGTGGAGCTGATGAATCACAGAGCCTGCCGCAAGAAATAATAAACATTTAAAAAACGCATGGGTCGTTAAATGAAAAATGCTTTCGGAATAGGCGCCGATACCGAGAGCCATAACCATAAAACCCAATTGCGAAATTGTAGAATAAGCCAATATCCGTTTAATATCATTTTGGGTTAAAGCTATTGTGGCTGCCATAAAGGCCGTAAAGGCACCGATCCAAACCATTACATCTAATACCAGGGGATCAAAAACAGGATAGATCCGGGCAATCAGGAAAACTCCGGCAGCAACCATTGTAGCTGCATGTATCAACGACGAAACTGAAGTAGGCCCCTCCATCGCATCGGGAAGCCAGGTATGAAATGGAAATTGTGCAGATTTAGCCATTGCACCCAAAAAAAAGGCGAAACCGGCAATACTTAGCCAGATTACAGGCATTTGCTGCGATCCACTTATCCAAAAACCATTTTCAATTGAAGCAGTACTTATCAAACCACCATCTCCAAATAGTTTAAGCAAATCAAGTGTCTGAAACTGAGTATAAATGATCAGGATTCCGGTAAGAAAACCCAAATCACCAATTCTGTTCATAATGAATGCCTTCTTAGCAGCCTGTGATGCTGCATGTTTGCTAAACCAGAAACCGATCAGAAGATAGGATGAAAAACCAACCAGTTCCCAGAAAAGATAGATCAATAATAAACTGTCTGAAATCACCAGGCCAAGCATGGAGAAACAAAACAATCCCAGATAAGCCCAATACCTGTGAATATTGGGATCGTTCTTCATATACTCACGAGAATAAATATGCACCAAAACTGAGATTCCGGAGACCAGAGCCATCATCAGAACGCTAAGATTATTTAAAAGTATCCCTGCATGAAACTGAACTCTACCGATCAGAAACCAGGGTAATTGCTTATGCTCAGGCTCTGCATTCCAGATCTGTGAGAACAGATACATTGACAAAAGGAAAGACAGTGAAATAGCTGCCAATGCAAAATTGGCACCAGCCCCCTTTTTTGAAGCAAGAATAAAAACAAAAGAAAACAGGGGCAATATCGCAGCTAATAGTGCAATCAAAGCTCTGTTCTCTACAAGGTTTAGTCCTTCCATCAATCCTTCAATGTATCGGTTTTAGTCGGGTCTATCGACCTGAAATATTTATAAACATTTAAAATGATAGCGAGTGCAACTGCAACTCCTGCTGCAGCAAGAACAATTGCAAATAAGGCAAACATCTGCCCTCCCCCAGCTATTTTATCATACCTCCCAAAAGCGACAAAATTCAGAACTGCAGCATTGATCATAAATTCGATACCGATCAGAACCTGAATTGCATTTCTCCTGGTCAAAACTGCGTAAAGTCCGATACAAAAAAGGCCTGCACTGATAAACATAAAGTGAGCAATTGGTATCATGTTTTATTCCCCTTTCTGGCAAGATGTGCCGCACCTATCAATGCCATCATCAGAAATACAGAAAGTATTTCAAAAGGAAGCAGATAAATTGTCATTGTATGGATACCTATCTGATTTGTGGTGTTATCACTTGCATTAATTGGCACACCTTCCTGCATCCAGTCTATTTGATTGAAATCAGTTTTAATTATAACTGTAAACAATATAAAAAGGAATAATAGACTGATTAAAACTCCGGCAAAATGATTGACCTTAAAGCCAGAAGATGCTGGTTTAAGACTATTGAGCAATTCCCTGTTAGATAACATAAATGCGAAAAGCATTAGAACCAGTACTCCCCCGGCATAAATTACTACCTGAGCCAATGCAATAAAATCAGCCAGTGCGAATAAATAAAGGGCCGCAAGAGAAAACAGAGTTACAAAAAACAGAAAAATACTTCTGACCAGATTCTTCATTACGACCACCATTAGTGCAGAAATGAGTACAGATGCAGCAAAGAAGTAAAATATAATCTGTTCCTGTGCCATATTCAATTTTGAGTTTTCTGTTGCATCGCAGCTTCTTTTGCAGCTATTCGTTCAGCATTCAGTTTCTCCAGAGCAAGCCGCTTTTCTACAGCTTCTTCCGGCTTCATATCCGAAAATTTATAGATCATTTCTTTCAAATCAGGCATACTTCTGTCATAAGTATCAGTCATAACAATACATTCGGTAGGGCAAACTACTGTACACAAACCACAATACATACATTTTGCCATATCGATATCAAACTTTGCAGCATAGAGACGCTTCGTTGTACCGTCGGAAGTTTTTCCGATAGCCTCAGTTGCTTTGATACTTTCGATATCTATACAATCAACCGGACAGATCTTGGCACATAAATCACAAACGATACAATCATCCATTTCCACATCCAGCTGATACCTTCCCACTTCTGGGACAGGCAATTTTTGATGTGGGTATTGAATGGTTGTCATACCACTGTTCTGTGCGAAATAATCCTTATCAGTGATTGATATTACTTTCCTGCTCTCTCTTGCTGCAAAGAAATGACCCATTGTCAGGCCTAAGCCTTTAAATACAGTTTTGAAAGCATGTAATACCTTTTTAATCATCTTACAACAGGATAATTCTATTATTTCTCCTTAAATTATTGCATCACACCAAGCCGCCACACGCCTGATATTATCATACATAAAAATGCCAGAGGAGTTAAAACCTTCCAGCAAAAGCTCATGAGCTGATCAACCCTTAGTCTGGGGAGGGTCCACCTTATCCAGATCTGTACGGCTACAACTGCGAGGGTCTTGATCAGAATCCAGAAGATCCCCCATCCTATCCCGCTGGACCATAGTGCCAATTTAACAGGACCAATATTAGGCAACGGAGTATTCCATCCACCCAGAAACAAAACCACCCCAATCATTCCAACCAGAAACATCATTGAATATTCGGCAAGAAAAATAAAAGCAAACCTTAATCCTGAATATTCAACATGAAAACCTCCAACAAGTTCTGATTCAGCCTCCGGAATATCAAATGGAGCACGATTACATTCTGCCAGAGAAGCAATAAAGTAAATTATATAGGCAAGGATCAGATGCGGAGCCTGAAAAATATTCCAGGCAAGAAAACCACCTATTGACTTTACCTCCCAGATTCCAAGAAAATAAACATGCTCAGTACTGAGTATCCCCTGCTTAATACTAATTTCCTGAAGATTCAGGCTTTGTGCAATCATAACAGCAGAAATTAGTGCAACACCAGCTGGAATCTCATAAGAAATCATCTGTGCTACGGAGCGCATGGAACCTAAAAGGGCATACTTATTATTTGAACCCCATCCTGCCATCAATATTCCAAGCGTTTCTATTGAAAGTATCGCAAAAATGTAGAAAAGGCCCAAATTTAGCGAGGATGGAATAAGTCCCGGCGCCCAGGGCAATGCAGCAAAACCCAGGTAAACAGAAACGAAAATAACTATGGGAGCGAGTATAAATAGAATTTTATCGGCGGCCGTAGGAATAATAAATTCCTTTTGAAGCATCTTTATGATGTCGGCAAATGCCTGTAGAGTACCATATTTTCCGACCTCCATCGGCCCGATGCGATCCTGAATAAACGCGGAAATTTTTCGTTCAGAATATAAGGCAAACAGGGTAAACAGGGCTGTAAATGCAAATAACGCCGTAGCTACTAATACATATGTCAGATAGAAAGTCAATTTACCGGGCTTATGTACGCAAACTTAAGTATTATGCTTATAAATGCAGACTAAATCTATCTATTATCAAGAATTTAATTTAATCCCATATCGGTTTATAAGACAGATGAATTTTCTCTCCAAAAAATAGACGGGTGCTCTTTGCAAAAGATGGGGTGTAATCTGAAACAAAAAACTGATGGCGTTTTGCAGGCCCCTCATTAAGTAAATTAAGCTTTGACAGTCGTTCCTTCAGGTCTTCAGCAACTATTTCTGCTGTATTGATAATATCAACCTTGCCACCGTAAAATGAAGAAATTTCGGGCTTTATCAAGGGATAATGCGTACAGGCAAGTATCAGACTATCGATTTTTTTAAGTTTTGGTGAGGTCAGGTAAGAGTTGATCACAGTTTTACTGATATTATTATTAAAGAAACCCTCCTCTATCATAGGTGCAAGCAAAGGAGTAGCCAGTGAAGAAACCTCAATATTGGGATCCATTAACTTAAATTTCTTAGCGTAAATATCAGAGCGTATAGTTGATTTTGTAGCAATTACCCCTATTTTTTTATACTTTCCCTTACTAAGCATCGCATTTACGACCGGATCAATCACATTGATGATTGGCACTCTGTCGCCCAGAAAATGTACAAGCTC
>CAYJAM010000223.1:0-4793 GCA_964367725.1 uncultured Sphingobacterium sp.
GGGTATAATTAAAATAAGTTTAAAAATTCTTTGCGACTGTTAATTTTAAGCCTAAAAATTTCCATCCCGCATAGTGTAAAAACCATAAACATAAATCGATGAAAAGAAGAGAAATAATTAAAGGTCTGACTTTATTGCCCTTTGCCGGAAATGCAGTAACCGCACCATTGAATGAGAGTGCTATTAATATAGATGGAATCCAGGGTCATTTAGAGGATGTTTCAAGAGTAATTGATGAAGAACTGGTAAAGAGGGGTGAGAGCTTACTGAAATCAATCGGTGTTGAGCCTTTTGTAAATTGTAAGGGAACAAATACGATAATGGGTGGTTCTATCGAAAGGAAAGAAGTCAGGTTGGCTATGGAGTCGGTTTCTACCCTGAATGTTCAGATGGATGAACTGGCATTTGGAATTGGTAAGCGCTTGTCAGAATTAACCGGTGCTGAATGGGGGATAGTTACAGCAGGATGTGCCGCCGGAATGAAAATGGTAACTGCTGCTTGTCTGACTGGGGGAGACCCTGAGAAATTACTTAGAATCCCAGACCTTACAGGATTTGCAAAATCTGAAGTTATTATTCCTTTTTCTTCACGTAGCGTTTATGATCATGCTATTAGGAATGCAGGTGTTAAAGTAATTACCGTTGAAAGTCTTGATGAATTAAAGAAGAGTATTAATTCCCGAACTGCGATGATTTATATGTCGCCTTCAGATGGTGAATTTAGTATCCCCAATGTTTCAAAAATTGCTCGCTCATCAGGTGTTCCTTTATTTGTGGATGCTGCAGCGCATATTCTAACTATCCCTGATGTTCATTTAGCTCAGGGAGCTGATGTGGTAGGTTACAGTGGAGGGAAAGGCATAAAGGCACCTAGTTGCTCAGGCTTAATGTTAGGCAGAAAGGACATCTTAATGTCTGCCCATCAGGCAAATTCTCCCCATCATGGTTTTGGAAGGGATAATAAAGTTGGTCGGGAAGAGCATATAGGAATGCTGGCTGCAGTTGAAGCATGGGTTAAACTTGACCATGTAAAAGAAATGAATACATGGGTTTCCTGGCTTGAAACAATCAATAAAAAGGTCTCTGCAATCAATGGAATTAAAACAAGCATTACCCGGCCTGATCCGGAATTGATTCACCATGTTACACCTTACCTTCACATCAGGTGGAATCCTGAACAACTGCATGTAACTGGTGAGGATATTGCTGAAGAACTTGGAACTATTGCTCCTCGGATTGCAGTTCAGGTTGGCAAAGATGAAGCTGGTCTTACGGGTATTACCCTTGTGGGGTATATGATGGTTGAAGGAAATGATATAGTTGCAGCAAATCGTATTCATGAAGTTCTTTCCCGGAAAAGGCAAGCTAAAGTGATCCCAGCTATGAAAAATCCTGTGATGAATATGGTTGGCCACTGGGAAATGGAGGTTGAATTTTACAGCAGCAAAGCGACCCAATACCTATTGATCGATAATCAGGATGGAAACTGGATTACAGGTGTTTTTAAAACAGATTTTTCAAGCCGTCCTTTCTCAGGGAGCATTGATGGAAATGAGGTAAAAATCTTATGTAATTATTATACACCGGGTGATCGGATTCTTACTACTATACAGGGTAACATTGATTCTGGTGTTTTAGCTGGTGATATGGATTTTGATGAGTTTAATAATGCAAAGTTTACTGCAAAAAAGAAAAAATACCCTCAAAGCAAAAAGCCAATTAATTATCCAAAGCATCGCCCGCAATCAAGTTAGTACTTGATAATCAGTTTGTTTTGATTTCTGGCTGCATAAGAATCTGCCGGAAAGCTTTATATTAGTTTTTCATCCTTGCATAGGAAATTTCTCGTGCAAAGGGGGTATGTTAAATATAGATTTATTAACCATTCAAAAACTAAAATTAAGATGAAAACAGAAAGAAGATCAGTATTAAAGAGATTATTCGCCTCTATTGTAGGTGTTGCAGGATTTGGTATGGCTGCAAATGCTAATGGTGTTATCTCTTCTCCTGAAAAGGAAGTTGGAAAGATTACAGAATTCCAGGATGTGCCATTATTCTCCAGTTATACCAAACATGGTAATATGGTATATGTTTCGGGTAAAGGAGCGCATACTGCACCATTTGAGATTAAAAATCATACAGAGATTGTATTAAAACGAATTGAAGAGGAGCTCATTAAAGCTGGTTCATCGATGGAAAAAGTGTTAAAGGTTAATGTATATCTGAATGATTTTGCAGATTATCAGGGTATGAATGAAGTATATAAAGGGCGGTTCGGTAGTAAGCCACCTGCACGTACCACTGTGGCTGTAGCAAAGGGTGGTATTCCGGGAGATACAATAGTTGAAATTGATGCAATTGCTTATATCTAAATGATTTTTTTGGGTGTGATTATTTAGGATTTACCCTGGTAATCATGCCCTTCTTTTTTTTTATTTTAAAATACTCAGAGTAACAATTTTTACGTAGAATTCGTGGTTATCAATTTCATCTATGGTTAATTGATAAATTATCAATTTTATCTATGGATAAATCTTAGGAATAATATTTCGATTTTTTGAATAAGTGAAAGGGGTTGGTAAATATGATTTTTTTTGGATAAGCATACATGCACAATGATCTTAAATTTTGCTGTTCTAAATAGGAATGTTTGGTCTGGAAAGACTGCAAAATTTGATTATAATTTTTAGCCAATTTTTAAAGCGTACCTGATTCGTTACAAACCATATTAAATAGTAAATCATAAAATAATTACCTTAATCATCTTAAAATCAGTCTATGAATTCAAAATTAGTTCGCATTTTCATCCCTTTCCTGACAGGAGTTTTGCTGAGCACAAGTACTTTATTGTATGCTCAGAATTACGATATTTTATTAAAAGGTGGCCACCTGATTGATCCGAAAAACAAGATCAATACCAAAATGGATCTTGCCATTAATGAGGGCAAGGTAGTACGTGTTGCAGCAGATATTCCTGCCGCCTCAGCGAAAAAAGTAATCGATGTAAAAGGTTTATATGTCACTCCCGGTTTAATTGATATTCATGTTCATGTTTTTGCCGGAACCAATAAGGAACAGCATTACATGGATGGTCCGAACTCCCTTCCTCCTGATGGTTTTACTTTAAGAGCAGGTGTCACTACGGTTGTAGATGCAGGAAGTTCAGGATGGAGGTCATTTCCGATTTTTAAAAAGAATATTATAGATCAGTCTAAAACCCGGGTTCTCGCCTTTTTAAACATAGTGGGGGATGGGATGGGTGCCAATGAACAGGACTCAACCGATATGAGCCCGGTAATGGCTGCCCGTTTTGCTGAATATTATAAAGACGATATTGTAGGTTTCAAAGTAGCTCATTACAATGGACTCCAGTCAATTCCTGTCGATAGTGCCGTAATGGCGGGTAAACTTTCAAAAAGACCTGTAATGATCGATTGGAGAGGAATGCCCCCATCAAACTCTTTTGAAAGGCTATTGATGAAACACCTCAGACCAGGCGATATTTTAACCCATATGTACCATGCGGGTACGCGGTCGCCAACAGCACCATTCTACAAAGAGGCTTTGGTTGATCAAAATGGAAAGGTTAAACAATATATTTTCAATGCACAAAACAGAGGAGTGATATTTGATGTTGGTCATGGTGGTAACGGTTTCGTATTCTCACAAGCCTTGCCTTCCCTTAAACAGGGTTTATCTCCTAATTCTATCAGTTCTGATCTTCATGTTGGAAATATGAATGCAGGTATGAAAGATATGAATAACATCATGTCAAAATTCCTGAATATGGGAATGTCTATGAACGATGTTATTTTAAAGTCTACCTGGAATCCTGCCCAATATATTCAGAGACCTGAGCTTGGCCATTTAAGTATTGGTTCGGAAGCAGATATTGCAGTTCTAAACTTGAAAAATGGTGATTTTGGATACATTGATTCACATGGTTTCGTTTTAAAGGGCACTCAAAAGCTGGAAGCTGAACTGACTATCCGAGCCGGAAAAATTGTATGGGATTTAAATGGGCGTGCAGCCACCCCGGTTATATCAAAATAGAATCCAAATTAGCTCTAAACCCTTAAAAAAAATAGTTATAAGAAAATTATTGTTATGAAACGCAGAGATATAATTAAAGGTCTTACCCTGCTCCCTTTTGCAGCAAATGCAACAGTATTAGACAGTGAAGCATCTCAGAGTAAAAATGGATTTGCTTTTTTATCGGGAGTTTCAAAAACTCCCGATGCTGAACTTGCCGAAAGAGGACACAAAATTCTAAAGTCTATTGGTGTTGAACCTTTTATCAATTGCAAAGGAACGAATACGATCATGGGTGGTTCAGTAGCCAGACCGGAAGTCAGACTTGCAATGGAGGCAGTTTCAACGTTAAACGTACAGATGGATGAATTGGTTGAAGGTGTAGGCAAGCGACTTGCAGTACTTACCGGTGCAGAGTGGGGAATGGTAACTTCTGGAGCAGCTGCAGGGATCAAGCTTTGTACTTTTGCCTGTTTATCAGGAGGTAATCCCGAGAAACTTGTTCGGATGCCTGATTTAAGAGGATTCGAAAAAACAGAAGTGATTATTCCAACAGCTTCACGCACAGTTTATGATCAGGCAATCAGAAGTACCGGAGCTACTATTATTACTGTGGATAATGAAGAAGATCTCCGGAAAAAAATTGGTCCGAAGACAGCCATGATTTATATAGATGCTGAGAAGGAGTCATTTTTACCGCTTGAGATCATTTCAAAAATTGCAAAACCTTTAAATGTTCCTGTTTTTGTGGATGCTGCGGC
>CAYJAM010000224.1:0-4790 GCA_964367725.1 uncultured Sphingobacterium sp.
TTTACGAAGAATGATAGCTACTACCATTGGTAAGATATAGAACCAGAATAAAGATTTACCCATTGCAGTAAGGAATCCTTCGAAACCTGAGCCACTTGACTTCATGTAAACAAGGTTTGTTAATACAACAACTACAAAGTATCCTATTAACTGATAAACTTTTGATTTCTGACTGGCCTCATTCTTAGAAAACAGGTTAAACATAAATCCGGCTACGATTGGCATAATGATCATATTCAAAATATCCAGCATCATGTGCCAGAAATCAACCTGAATATACTGACCTCCCAACCACTGCATCAGCAATGGTGTTACAAATGGAGAGATAATAGTTGAAATCGCTCCGATTGTTACTGCCAGAGGAAGATTTGCATGCGCAAGATATGACATCACATTTGAAGCCAGACCACTTGGAACTGTACCAATCAAAATGATACCAGCAGCTATTTCAGGTGGAAAATCAAAAATATGAGCAATTCCAAAAGCAACTAATGGCATAATGATATAGTGTGCTCCAACCCCTATAACCACACCTTTTGGCATCTTAATAACGCCTGTGAAATCTTCAAAACTCATCTGCGAACCCATTCCAAACATGATTACCTGCAAGAGAGGAACAATCATTTTTTTAAGCTGAAAATCACCGATTGAGGTAAAATACTGTGGATAAAACATAGAAGCAGTTACAGCTGCAAAAATCCAGATCGTGTATGAAAATGCCTTAAAGGTTTTAGTACCTCTGACACCAATGGCCAGGGCGATAAAAAGAAGCATAAGTGCGGGCCCGGTGGCAGCTAAATTGCCCTGGAAATACATAACCAATGCAGCTATCAGGCTTAAACCAGCTATGCCTAATGCCAAAGAATAAATGTTCGACTGTTTCAACGTTTTTTAGATTAAGTTATATAATAAGTTTCGGTGTAATGCATTTTAATTACCAGGTTCTCTTGCTCATAATTACATCAAGCTCTGCTTTAGTCATTTTTCCTTCTTCCGGATGTCTTTCCATCCATTTCAGAAAATCCAGTTTCATTTCTTCGGACCAGGCATTGTCCAACTGACCTCCTGTATATTTTCCAGATTTGATCACTTCAAAAGCATATTTATCTCTTCTAACTACAAATTCAGCAGTCGATACTACTTGCTCCGCTAAATGTGCCGGAACAAACAAAACTCCAATTTTAGCAGCAATTACTAAATCACCAGGCATTACAATTGCTCCACCAATACGAATTGGTGTATTTAAGCCCATTAACAGCATCTCCTCCATAAAACTAGGATGAAAGTCCCTCACAAAGGCATTGAACCCTTTTATCTCTTCTAATCCCGGTACATCTCTCGCTGCACCGTTAAGTATTACCCCATTGCCTGAATTAGCAAAAATTGAGGTCCCAAGAGTACTTCCAATTAGTGTACCGCCATTAATTTTTCCAAAAGCATCAGCAACATAAATATCTCCCTTTTTTAATACTGCAATTGGCCAGGTATTGGTATTACCCACACGCCCTTGTTTTGCACCTCTTTCTTTAATATTCTTTTCTAAGTCGGGGCGATTTGGCATATACATCGCAGTTACTGCCCTTCCTGTCATAACTTCATCATTCAGGGTTTTCCATCCATGCTCAAACTGATTGAGATAACCAGATACTTTCAATACTTGCCAGGCATCATCCAGACCAATTTTCTTTGCTCTTTCTAAAAGACTATCAGAAATCTTAGGACGACCATCAGGGAAACGTTCGCCTTTCCATTCGGAGGTTAAAAATGTTAGTTCTTCCTTTGGAATTGTTTGTGCAGATAACCAGGCTTGAGAAGAAACGCAAGCAAATACAAATGATAACAATAATTTAACTCTCATGTTTTTAATTTAATAATATAAATAAACAAAAATTATTTAAATAATAATCAGATCAGCTCCATTCTTTGATTCGAATTGAAAAGCTGCTTCATTATTTTTTCTTTCTTACTCTTTTGATCTTTTTTGAACCTGCTGGCAAGGTAACCTTCCAGATACTCCCAACTTTTGCATCATATTCAATGATATACAAAGAATTTTCATGCAATACTGCATCTGTCGGATTATTAAACGAATCTACAATCCGGGTTGTTTTTACAAAATAATTATCACTTCCTTTATCATACGACATATCGAGATGAAGCAGGTCTCTGCCCTGATCTGTAAATGGTTTCATCAGACTCGATTTGGCTCCAAGCGTATTTCTAAGCACAAATCCATCACCCTTAAATTCATCAGAAAGTTCAGCTTTGGTGTCAAAAACAAGACCTAATGGAGAACTGTGGGCAGTAAACGTACTGATACTTACACCAGTATTATCCCCGTCGAGTATTTTACCTGAATGTCCTCTGTATTCATTGGCATCCGGACCAAGGTTTTGAACTCCGGGACTAAATTTTACACCCTCGGGTACTTTAGGGAAATCCGGATCATTTCGAAAATACTTCATCAGCATCCCGTGTGAGCTGGCTGGAAGAAATGGATCCTTTTTCGGATCAGGCATAAAATCAGGATACTGTTGCGGATTTTCAATACCTCCCATTATCCATGGAAATCCATAGTGCCGGCCTTGTCTAACCCAAAACATATCTTCGGAATGATCATAATCTGATGAGTTTACAACGGCGAATAAATTATCTTCGGGATCGAATGCCATATCATAGGCATTACGAATTCCTTCTGCGTACAGATATCCATCTGCTTTTAGTTTATTTATATCGTTGGGTAATAGCAAATTCTCTGAACTGACAGGGATTCGAAAAATTTTGGTGGTTAAAGCATTGTCACGGGCATTAGGATAAACTCCTTTGTCATCCTGAATTTCACCATGTCCGGTTCTGGAACCTGAAGTAATAAAAACATATTTTTGATCCGGACTCAGGACCAGAGCATTCCATCCATGATCCCATGTTGTGGCATTCAATCCATATTGTTCAGTATTGAAAACTACGGTCATTTTTGGAATATTGTTGGGTACAATTGAAAACCTTACAAGCCTTCCCCTGGTCCCCCTGTTATTATTTTCAGTTGTATTTCCGCATAAAAACAGCTCAGAGCCTGCAAAAACTGCTCCCTGCAGTTTGTTTATGCCGTGATCCTTTACCGTAAGAATTTGTTCTGATATGACTGAACCATTCTTTTTACTGACATGAAACACACCGCCTTCAAAAGTCGTGTAGTAGAAGTCGCCTGAAACCGGATGAATCAATAACCGAACAGCATTAGGTTTTACATCTGCAAACTTCTCGATTAGAATGCCCGAACTTAAAGGGACAGGGGTAGACTGGACAACCGGGCTTATCCTTGTCGCAGTAGTTTTTGTTTCGTTCGCTTTTGAATCATTCTGAGCATTAGAAACAAGAGGAGCTATCAAATAACTAAGAAGCCCAAATACATAGATGCTTTGTTTGATTTGCATAATTAACTATTCTGTTTTACCTAATTCCCTGAGAAAGACAATTAATTGCCAGCGCTGCTCTTCGGTTAAAGCTTCTTTAAAAGGAGGCATATTACCTTTTCCGTTAGTTAATTTCCAGAATAAGGCACCATCCTTTTGTTTGATCACTCTCTGATCATGAAAATTTGCTGGTCTGATGCCCATAGATCCACCTGCAGGGCCATCTCCATAACCTGTATCTCCATGACAAGAAAAACAATACATATTGTATAACTCCTCTCCCTTTGAAATAGATTCCTTAGATACAGTAAGTGGATTTTTAATAGAATCAGCTGATGCTGGTGCCAACCATGCTACCTGCTTAACAGTATCCAATAAAAATTTTGAATCAGTTTGAGTATATGTTAAAGACTGATAATTGCTTGAAGCAGAGAGTATTATTACACTAACTGCACAAAATAATAAAAGAGTATAAAAATTATATTTTCTCATAGAGTTAAAATTATTATCAAACAGTCCTTTTGCAACAATATTACAGCCAATACCATTTCCGAAAAATTGATATTGGCTGTAATAATTTTGAATTAAATAATTGCAGGATTAATCCTGCTAATTACCTTGAATGATTAAAGATAAGCGATAGCATCCATCTCAACCAGTGAGTCGCCTGGTACACCACCTTTAGCCACAGCAAGAGTGGAACGCACTGGAGGTTTACTTCCAAAACGGCCTTTGTAAACTTCATTCATGCCTTTGTAATCAGCAATATCATTCAGATATACGGTAACTTTCAATACTTTTTCCATTGAAGAACCGGCCTTGATTAACTCTTTTTCAAGTTCTTTAAGAACGATCTCTGTATGTGCTTTGATTTCAAAAGGTGCAGTATGAGCACCCTTTCCGGCGATATAAACTAAACCGTTATGAATTACATGTCCCGAAAACATTGGAACATTTTGGACTGATGTTACATTTCCAACAACTTTTTCAGCTGATGATTCAATTCCTTTAGCATTAGCTACTACACCTAATCCGGTTACACCTACTACTGAGGCAAATAATTTCTTTAATACTGATCTTCTTTCTGTCTTCATTTTATTTAATTGAATTTATTACTATTTCTTTTTTGACATTTGCCATTCGCGACCTGGTTTATCAACCCTGAAGCTTTCAACATTGCCCTTATCCTGCAAAGTAATGAATGCAGTACGTCCATCTTTGCCACCAAAGGCAATATTACTTGGTAGTTTTCCAGCTAAAGTAATTTCGGTCAATAACTTTCCGGCAGGAGATAATTTTGCAATTGTACCTTTTCCATGCCGTGTTACATATAAATTCCCATCTATATCGCAGCGCATGCCGTCCATGCCGAAATCA
>CAYJAM010000225.1:0-4774 GCA_964367725.1 uncultured Sphingobacterium sp.
GTATAATAAAGCTATTTTAACACTTGCGGATGGTTCAAAGATAAGTCTGGATGATGCAGCCAATGGTTTACTTGCCAGTCAGGGGAATATTGCCATTACCAAAACGGAAAATGGACAGATTGTCTACGAAAAGAATAATGAAGACAGGTCTAAATTAATTTCCAATCGTTCAGTGATCAATACAATACAAACTCCCAAGGGTGGTAAATATCAGGTTAGATTACCTGATGGGAGTAAGGTTTGGTTGAATTCAGCGTCTACACTTAGTTATCCAACTACCTTTGCCGGTAAAGAACGCAAGGTTCAATTAAAAGGGGAGGCGTATTTTGAGATTTCACCCAATAAAAATATCCCTTTCCGTGTGCAAAGCGGGAATCAGGTCGTAGAAGTTCTGGGTACACATTTCAATATTAATTCTTATGATGATGAGGATTATGTAAAGACAACTTTATTGGAAGGAAGTGTTAAAGTTATTCTCAATTCTAAACCAAATGTGGTTTCCAATACCAGGCTTTTGAAACCAGGTGAGCAGTCACTGACCAAATCCTCCCGGGCAGATATCAGAATAGAGAACGCCGACACTGAAAAAGCTGTTGCCTGGAAAAATGGTTATTTCAAATTCAGAAATACACCAATAAGGGAAATTATGCGTGAAATTGAACGCTGGTATGATGTTGAACTGGTTTATGAAGGTAAAATGCCTACTGATGAATTTACTGGCTTTATTTCTAATGACGTGAAGATATCAGCAGTTCTCAAAATAATGGAAGAAAGCGGTGGAGTAAAGTTCACTGTAAAAGGAAAGAAATTAAAAGTTAAATCAATGCCATAAACTTTAATCCAAATAATATGATGAAAACCGATACCAGCTAATTGTATTAAAGGGATTAAAATGAAAAAACCGCCCCGGATTGCGCCCCGGGACGGAATAAGTTTCAGATTAATCTCTTGTATTAAATTCCGTGAGTACGAAATTTTAATTAATTAACCAAAACAAACTTAAAATGTAAAAATATGAAAAATGTTTTACTAAGTGAATGCAGTAATACCTGCATTAACAATGCCAGTACTACTAAAGGCAAGGGACTTATAAAAATAGTCTCGAATCAAACGTTACGAATTATGAAGCTAACTACCATTTTAATTTTAGTTGCTTTTTTGCAGGTAAATGCAAAAGGCTTCTCGCAAAATGTTACGTTAAATGAAAAAAATTCTAACCTGGATAAAGTTTTCACCGAAATCAGAAAACAAACAGGTTATGATTTTCTTTATAATACCAGATTGCTGAGAAATACAGTTCCTGTAACTGTGAAAGCAAATAATTCTTCTTTGGAAGAGGTTTTGGATCAGGTGTTTAAAAACCAGCCCCTGACCTATACCATTACAGAGAATACTATTATTTTAAAGAGAAGAGATGAGCGCTTTTTGGAGCAGACCTCAAAATTTTCTTTAGTTCCAAATTCTGGTGACATTAAATCCTTGAATTCCCCTTCATCAGCTAAGGTTTCTGGTTTCAACATTGAGCAGAAACGTGCGGATATTCGTGGAAAGGTTATTGATGCTTCAGGTGAGGCTCTGATCGGGGTGAGTGTGCGTGTGAAAGGATCTGAAACCGGTGCATCAACAGATGTAAACGGAAATTTCGTTTTAAATGCACCGGATAATGCCATTTTGGTATTTACCTATATTGGATATGTTACTCAGGAAGTTGCTGTAAATGGTAGAGCCAGTGTGAATGTCACTATGGTTGAAGATCGCCAGGCATTAAGCGAGGTGGTTGTAACCGCATTTGGTGTTACTAAAGCCAAAAGAGGATTAGGTTATGCAGTACAGGAAGTTCGTGGTGAAGAGTTCACAGACGCACGTCAGAATAACATCGCAAACTCACTAACAGGTAAAATTGCCGGTGTGGATGCAACTCAGGCTAATTCAGGTGCAGGTGGTTCCAGTCGTGTAATCATTCGTGGTAATACTTCATTGAATGGTAACCAACAGCCTCTTTATGTTGTTGATGGTATGCCAATCAACAATGGTAATAAGGGCCCAATCACCAGTTCAGGTGGTTTGAACGTTGACCGTGGTGATGGTATTTCGAGAATGAACCCTGATGATATCGCAACTATTTCGGTATTGAAAGGTGGTGCTGCTGCTGCCCTTTACGGTTCACAGGCTGCTAATGGGGTAATCTTGATTACTACTAAGAAAGGTTCAGCTCAAAAAGGTGTTGGTATTGAAGTTAGCTCTGATGCAAACTTTGGTTCACCATCAGTGTTCCCAAATTTCCAGTATGAATACGGACAAGGTAATGATGGTGTAAAGCCAGCTACCGCTGCTGCTGCATTAAGTTCAGGCCGTTTGTCATATGGTGCGAAAATGGATGGATCAATGGTGATGCAGTTTGATGGTGTAGCACGTCCTTATTCTCCATTTAACGTAAAAGATAATATTAAGAATTTTTACGAAACCAGTCAGAATATTACCAATAGCGTAGCATTCAATGCGGGTAGTGAAAAATTGAGAATGAGATTGTCAGTAAGTGATCTTCGCGCTCAGGATCAACAGCCTAACTCTAATTTTAAGAGAAAAACAGCGAATCTGAATGTGAGTGGTAAAATGGGAAAGAATGATTTCTTGACCATTGAATCAAGTTTCCAATATAATGTTATTTCGGGTACTAACAGACCGAATGTTGGATACGCTGAGATCAACGCTGCATGGCCTGTTTATCTTGCTGCAAACGTAGTGGATGTTCGGAACATGAAAGGTACTAACCCCAATAAACCGGGAATTAATGCTGCTACAGGTAGAGAATTAGAATGGAACCCTGTACCTGCAGCTGTTAACCCTTATTATGCAGCTTACCAGTTAGGAAATAAAGATGATCGTCAGGGCTTAATTGGCCGTGCCAGTGTTCAGGCGAATATTTTACCAAACTTATTTGTAAAAGGTACTGTTGCCAGGGATTTCAATTATTATACTGAGTCTTTCTATGTACCAGCTACAAATGCTTTTACTCCACTTGGTTATTTTGCTTCTGGTCTTGAGCAAACTGATAAGACAAACTTCCAGGGTATCGTAAACTATAACCAAAGATTCCTGAAAGATAAAATTGGTTTGAATATACTTGCCGGTGCACAAAGTGAACGGGATGCAAACAGAAGCAGTACTGCAAACGGAACTCAGTGGGTTGTTCCTGATTTTTATAGTGTATCCAATCTTGTTAATAGAGATCTGGTAAGCTACAGAGCAACTACTTTAGACGGAACTGGATCTGGCGGAACAAACTCTGTTTTTGGTGAAGCGAATATTGATTATAATAATATTTTCTACCTAACAGTTACTGGTCGTCAGGATTGGTTCTCGGTATTAAACCCTGGATTTAATTCAATTTTCTACCCATCAGTAGGTGGTAGTTTCATACTTTCTGAGGTAGTTAAAATGCCTAAGTTTATTGATTACGCAAAATTGCGTTCATCATGGGCTGAAGTAGGTAGTGCAACTGTAAACGCAGGTAGTATCAATCAAACCTATGCTGTAAGTACTGTTAATGCATATGGTCTTCCGACATTGAGTAACCCGAACGTTTTGAATAACCCTAATATTCGCCCGGTTACAGTGGCTACCATTGAAGGTGGTTTTGAACTTCAAATGTTAAACAGCCGCGTTGGATTAGACGTAAACTATTATTCAAGAAGGACCCGGAATGATATTCTTTCTCCGCCTATTTCAGGAGCAACAGGATATGCAGCTGGAAGAAGAAATCTTGGTTTGGTTACAAACAAAGGCTGGGAGATCAGTTTAACTGGTACTCCGGTTAAAAAGGATAACTTCTCATGGGATGTGAATTATAATTTCGGTTACAACCAGAGTAAGATCGTAGAACTTGCTGAAGGAATTGATGTATTATCATTAGGTTCAGGTATTGGTGGTCCTCAAATGATCAATGCTGTTGGCTTGCCTTATTCAACTGTTAGAGCGAATGTGATGAAGAAAGATGCAAACGGTAACAAAGTTTACAATACTGCAACGGGATATGAAGTTCAGGAACTTCAAGATATAGGTGTGGGTAACCCTCCTTACTTAATGGGTCTTGGTAACAACTTCCGTTACAAACGCTTCAGCTTAACTGTGGATATTGATTCTAAATTTGGTGCTGTAGGTTACAGTAACCTGATTCAGTATGCTACCCGTTTCGGTCATACTCCTCAAACTCTTCCTGGAAGAGATGGTGGATTAACTGTTACAGGAGTATCTGCTGCAGGTGCACCATATACCAAAGTTTGGTCTGTTGTGGATCTGGATACTTATTATAATAATTTTGGTAATGCTTATCCTGGGCAATGGGTTTACAAAACTGATTTCATCAAATTACGCCGTGCAGTATTGAAATACAATCTTCCAGTAAGTACTCTTAAATTCATGAAAGTGCAATCTGCTTCAGTAGGTATCACAGGTTTGAATTTGGCTATCCTGTATCAGGATAAGAGAACCAAAGAAGCTGGTATCGATCCCGAAATGCAGGAAACCGTTGGTAATGCACAGGGAAGTCAGGGTGTAGCTATGCCTAGAACCAGAAATATTGGCTTTAACCTGAATTTAAGATTCTAATAATTAAATCTAAGAACATGAAAAAGACATTCTTAAAATTGATATATGCGGCCGGAGCAGTTCTTGTGGTTTCAACGATGCAATCGTGTAATACCGAAAAGCTGACCGACCTGAACAAGAACCCGGATGCGATAGAGTATGTAATTCCTGAATATTCCTTTACTGC
>CAYJAM010000226.1:0-4769 GCA_964367725.1 uncultured Sphingobacterium sp.
AAAGAAACTTGAGTATAATGTTGGGACATATGCCAGTAAATACCTTGAAGATTGCTTTAAGGGATCAGAAAGGTCAGTTGGTTTTCGGCAAGGAATATGGTAACGAATCAGGGATATTAAATATTAATCTACCTGAACTTCCTTCAGGAGTTTACTTGCTGATAGTATCAAAGGATGGTCGGGATAGTATTTATAAAGTAATGAGAAAATGAAGAATTTAAAAGTGCTGATTGCATGTCTGCTTTTCTTATCCTGCAACAAGGTGGATAGCCCTGTGCCTGTAATCCCTGAAATTAAACCTTCCGCAGCATTATTGGATCTTCCGTTAAATAATGAGGTTTGTACTACCGGTCTCATCGTTTCTGCAACTGAAAGTACCATTTCATTTAGCTGGAAGGCCTCCGATAATACAGAGAGCTATGACTTGTTTGTTAAGGATCTTGAAAGTGGAATTACCAGCACAATCACTGTAACTCAACCCTTAGCTTTAAAGACATTAAAGCGAAACACGCCTTATTCATGGTATGTGACCTCAAAAAATACAAAATCAAATTCAACAGCCAAAAGTCAAACCTGGAAGTTTTATAATCAGGGGGAAGGAACTAAATCGTATGCACCTTTTCCAGCGGAGATTGTTGCACCCACAATGGGAGAATCTATTACCTCAACTGCAGGTAAGGTAAGACTTGTATGGAATGGCTCCGATCCTGATAATGATATTGTTGATTACGATATTTATTTCGGGATTTCCTCAAGTCCGCTATTGCTTAAATCAGGGGTTAAAGAGAGTCAGTTGCAAGATGTGACTATCATTCAGGGAACGACGTACTACTGGCAGGTAATTAGCAAGGACAGTAAAGGAAATACATCCGAATCTGGGATCTTTCAGTTTAAAGTGAAATAATCTTTATACTACAGTTTATTGATAATAAACTCTGTTCTATCATCATTTTGATTTTATGTTCTCTTAAAATTCAAATATCCAATCTGATTTCTAATTATACTTTTCAATCACATTAATTTAACCTGAGATAAATTTTGTTCTGGCAATTTATTGTTAAAAATTTTTTGCAACTATTTGATTAATAAATAGATAATAATATTTCTTACGATATCTCGGAAGTTTGCTAAGCCCTTCAGGAATTCTCTTTATTCTTCAAAATACAATATTCTCATCATGCTGACTTAATATCCCGACTTGACTTTTGTGGCGTAATTATTTAACCCTCAAAATTCAAAACTGATTATGAAAAGACAATACCTGCTCTTTTTTAGTAAAATTCTTATTTTATTAATTACGTTTTCTTTCTTCGATTTCCGGGGGAAAGTGTTTGCTCAAACACAGATATCCGGAAAAGTGAAAGATTCAAAAGACGAGCCTGTTCCCGGGGTGAGTGTTTTATTAAAAGGCACTAAAATTGGAACTACCACAGACCTTAACGGAGATTTTAAACTGAGAACAGATTCTAAGCAGGGTGTTCTTGTCATATCTTCTATTGGTTATACGCCTCAGGAAATAAATATTAATGGTCAGACGGAGTTCATTGTAAAATTAATTGATGACAGTAAATTTCTTGGCGAAGTGGTTGTTACTGCGCTGGGTATCAAACGGGAAGAAAAATCGCTTGGCTTTGCTGCTCAGACTATAGGCGCAAACGCCATCGTTGATGCAAAAACCAATAACTGGGTAAATTCCTTATCGGGCAAAGTAGCCGGATTAAATATACAGGGTACCGGTGCCGGACCGATGGGTTCATCCAGGATTACGCTAAGAGGTGAGTCTTCCTTAAACCTGGATAATAATCAGGCTCTTATTGTAGTTGATGGGGTGCCATTAAGCAGTAAAATTACAGGTACAGGTTTTTCATCCCACCTTTCTGCTGATAGTCCGGTAGATTATGGTTCCTCTGTTTCTGATTTGAATCCTGATGATATCGACAATGTCACTGTTTTAAAAGGTCCGGGCGCGACAGCATTATACGGTAGTCGTGCAGCAGGCGGTGTAATTATTATCACTACTAAATCAGGTGAACGTAAAGACGGAAGTTTGGGGATTACATTTAATTCCAACTTTAATATAGAGCAGGTTAACCGCTGGCCGGATTATCAGTTTGAATACGGAGAAGGAAGAACAAGCGATTATTACTCTTATCTGGACAGCCCGGATGGAATTAACACCAGTACAACGGCCGCTGCAGGTCGTGCATGGGGTCCGAAATTTTCAGGACAAAGTTATTTTCAATACGATCCCAATACAGCAGATAATAAACCAACTGCGAGAACTCCATGGGTAGCCAATAAAAATTACATTTCTGATTTTTTCCAAACAGGCCATACGATATCCAACAGCCTGTCGCTTGATGGCGGAAATGAAAAAGGATCAGCCAGAGTATCGGTAACCCAAATGAAAAATAAATGGATCATTCCGAATACCGGTTTCGAAAGATTGAATGCTTCACTTTCAGTCAATCAAAAGCTTTCACCAAAATTGAAGATCAGCGGCAGAGCCAATTATTCAAACAAGAAAAGTGATAACCTGCCTATGGCGGGATACAATAACCAATCCTTAATGTACTTTTTGATCATTGGCCCAAGTCCAAACTTACAGGCTTCATGGTATAAACCTTACTGGAAACCGGGATTAGAAAATGTGGAACAAAAAAATCCATTCAACCCCGGTCCGGATAATCCATATCTGGCGATGTACGAAATGCTGAATACTATGAATAAGAATGGTCTTGTTGGTTCGGTATCGGCGAACTATGAAATTTCTAAAAAACTTGATCTGATGTTAAGAACAGGTCTCGATATGTCGAATGAGTTTCGTTCACAACAACGACCGTTTAGCATGACCAGATACCCGCGCGGTATGTATCGTGAACAAAATGTATTCAGTTTTGAGTCAAACACCGATGTATTGTTATCCTATAAGGAGAAAATCTCATCCAAAATCAATTTAAATGCTTCTGCCGGCGCAAACTCAATGAATCAGAATTATGATTTTGCGGGGATGTATGCAGATCAGCTGGCGCAACCTGGAATCTATCAGATTTCAAACAGTTTAGATCAGGCGGTTGCAGATCCGCTTAAGACCAGTAAATCAATTCAAAGTGTTTATGGTTCAGCCCAGGTAGCTTTTGATGAAAAGATATTTTTTGATGTAACAGGTAGAAACGATTGGTCGAGTACCTTACCATTCAAGAACAATTCATTCTTCTATCCTTCTTTCAGCTCAAGTTTTATACTGGATGAGATCTTTAATTTACCGGCTTATATTACTTTCGCTAAAGCAAGAGCTTCATGGGCTCAGGTAGGTAATGATACCCGTCCTTACCAAACTGCCAGGTATTATGACAGGATCTACAGCAATAGCTTCACGAATCCTGCCCAGCTATTTAACGCAGAATTAAAACCTGAAATCACCTCAAGTTATGAGTTTGGTTTGGATCTGCGTATGTTAAAAAACAGATTGGGTTTTGATGTTGCATACTACAATAATGAGAGCCGGAATCAGATCTTGTCTATTCCGCTGGATCCGGTTACAGGCTTTTCAACTGCGCTTATCAATGCCGGCTTAATTAACAGTAAAGGCTGGGAGGTAAAATTATCTGGTAAGCCAATTTCCAATAACAAATTTACATGGAACACTACCTTGCTTTGGAGCAGAAACAGAAGTTATGTGAAAGAACTCGCTGAGGGTATTACAAATCAGATCATTTATCAGCATAATACCAATGTTTTGATAGAGGCTCGTGTTGGTGGTTTAATGGGTGACATGTATGGAAGAGGCTTTCAGAGATCACCTGACGGACAAATCATTTACAACTCATCAAATGGTTTGCCGGCCCCGCTTGATCCGGTAGCGAAAAAATGGGGAAATGCTTTTGCTGATTGGAAGGGAAGTATTAGCAATGAATTGAGTTATAAAAACATCAGGTTCAGTGCTTTGATCGATGGACAGAAAGGTGGATCAATGTACTCTCAAACCAATCATAAAAATAATACCCTGGGTAAGACCAGAGTAACTTTACCGGGCAGGGACGGTGGTATCGTCGGACCAGGGGTTGTTAAGAAAGCTGATGGTACTTTTGTGCCAAATACTGTAAATGCCGCAGCAAGTGCCTACTATGATAATTATTATCAGATAAGCAATGCCGAGACCAATATTTTTGATGCCTCTTTCCTGAAAATCAGAGAAGTAAGACTTGAGTTTTCTTTGCCGTCAAACCTATTGAAGAAGTTTGGTGTTCAAAGAACCAGCATTGCAATATGGGGCAGAGACCTGTTTAATTTCACAAAATTCCCCGGCTTTGATCCGGAAGGTGGAAACCTGAATAATGGCACCCTGACTCCCGGTGTAGAGTTGGCTCAGTTCCCTTCAAACCGGACAATGGGTACTAACCTGACCTTTAAATTCTAATTTGATTTATTATTTCTTAATAAGAAAACAATGAAATTCACATCCAAAATAGTTCTTGCATTAAGTATCCTGATGACCTCAATTATATCCTGTACAGATAAATTTGAGGACTTGAATACAGACCCTAACCGCCCGAAAGATGTTACTCCGGGGGTATTGCTGGGCCAGATGCAGTACAGATTAATAAACAATAATGTAACGGCCTCAAGAAATTTTACAAATGAGCTGATGCAGGTTGATGCTCCACGTTCCAGCACCAGTGGACAGGGCTTGCACCGCTACGTAGTACAGCCCGGACAGGCAGTCTGGACCGGCTATTACGACAGGCTTACTGATGTTGAAGACATTT
>CAYJAM010000227.1:0-4758 GCA_964367725.1 uncultured Sphingobacterium sp.
TGATGCGAAGAAACAATGGGAGGTTTTCGGACACTTGCTTAGTAATCCGGTGCTGCCGGAAGACCTGTTGATCAAATAAATTATAAGATATCTTGATATAGTGAAAAAAATACTCTTAGTACTATTACTGCTTCCTTTAGCTGTATCCGCGCAAAACAAAGGATTTGAGGAAAAAGCTGCAAAGATTGACAGCTATGTGAATGGTTTACTTTCCGACTGGAATATTCCGGGCCTGGCCCTGGTCATAGTTCATAAAGATCAGGTGCTTTATTCCAAGGGATATGGCTACAGGGATCTGGAAAACAAACTCCCGGCAACAGAAACAACCCTGTTTCCAATTGCCTCAAACACCAAGCTTTTTACAGCAACACTGGCAACACAGCTTGCTGTAGAAGGCAAATTAAGTCTGGATGCCCCTGTAAAACAGTATTTACCTGAAGTTAATTTTTATAGCCCTGAATTAAATTTCAAAGTAAGCATGCGGGATCTGCTAAGTCACCGAACCGGACTTCCATCTTATGATGGGATCTGGCTGAACGCTGCATTCAAAAGAAAAGAACTGTTAAGCAAGATATCCTATATGAAGCCAAGCCTTGGTTTCAGGGAAGGGTATATTTATAATAATAATATGTACACCCTGGCCGGACTGGCAATTGAAGCAGTAAGTGGAAAAACCTGGGAAGAGAATGTGCAGGAGCGTATTTTTAAGCCTCTGGAAATGAATTCAAGTGGATTTACAGGCGTAGGATCCCGACCGGAGAATCATTCCCTGGCCTATTTTGAGGCGGAGGATAGCGGCAAACTTACTGCCCGAACTTTTCTCGCTCAATCAGAATTACTTGCACCGGCCGGTAATATCTATTCCAGTATGGTAGATATGAGCAAATGGCTGATCCTGCAGGTTAATGGTGGAAAATATAAGGGGAAGCAGGTTATTGCAGCATCTGCAGTCGAAGAAACTAAGATTCCAAACGCTATTTCCGATAAAAGAGGTCGTTATGATGAGCTCTCCAACGGAATTTATGCCATGGGACGTATTCTTCAAACCTATAAGGGCACCAAATTGATCAGTCATACAGGATCAATTGATGGCTTTTATTCCAATTTAAGTTATCTGCCGAAAGATAGTATCGCGCTATTTATTGTTCACAATTCCGTATCGGCAGGTTCGCTTCGTTCAGTGATGAATCTGCCGCTTATCGATATCCTGCAGAACAGGGAAATCACAGACTGGAGTGCGAGATACAGAAAAGATCATCTGGAGGCACAGGAAAGAAACAAAAAGACCGTGGATGAAATCAATGCTTCCCAGGTTAAAAACACCCTTCCATCCCATCAGGCCCTAGCTTATATCGGCAAGTTCAGTCACCCGGTATATGGCGAAATTCTTATCGGACTAAAAAACAATGATCTGCAGCTTCAGTACAGAAGTCTAAGTGCTACCCTGCATCACTGGCATTACGATCAGTTTATAACCATGGATGATGGGAAAGGTTTTCCGGATATGAGGATCAGTTTTCTGACAAATGATAAGGGAGAGATCGACCGCATCAGTACCCGCCCTTTCGGGGATCCGCTTACTGAATTTGTAAGGGTGAACTAGAAAATTAAAATCCGATCTCTTTCAAAAATCCTTCGCGATAATTATTTCCGATCGGGATCTCTGTAGTACCAATAAATACCCGGTTACCCTCTATATGGGTAATTTTTGATTTGTTTACAATAAATGAACGATGGGTTCTAAGAAATTTTGATGCAGGCAGCATTTCCTCAAGGTTTTTGAGGGTCATTGCAGGAAGCAAGCTTAGTTCTGAAGTATTAATTTTGGTGTTATTTCCGCTGGCTTCAGCATATAAAAGATCGTCAAGCCAGACTTTATAAATCTTTCCATTGTTGCGGATAAAGATGAAACTTTCTTCCTTTTGATCCTCGAATGGCTGCTTCGATGCTGAGCTCCCTTGCAATCTGTCAACTGCTTTATCTACTGCAACAATGAATCGCTCAAGCGAGAAAGGTTTTAATAAATAATCGCAGGCAGACAGATCAAACGCATCTGAAGCATATTCTTTGTATGCAGTTGTAAAAATGACCTGAGGTTGATTCTTAAGAGTTTTCAGGAATGCAATGCCATCCAGAACGGGCATATTGATATCCAGAAATAGTATATCTATTTTCTGCTCCTTTAAGATATCCTTTGCCTCAAGTGCATTGCCACAAAGCCCAGCCACCTGCAATGAGGGTAAATAATTGCAATAGGTTTCAATTATCTCCCTTGCAATGGGTTCATCATCAACTATAAGGCAACTGTACTTGCTCATCTATTTTACTTTAAGCTGAAGCATTACTTCATAAAGATCGTCTTTCACTTCTGTTTTAAGATCATACCTGCCTGAATAGAGTAATTCAAGCCTTTTCTTAACATTATCGAGGCCGAAACCACTGTATTTATCAATTCCGGGATCTTTCAGCTCCTGATAAGAATTCCTGACTGAAAACAAGATAGAATTTGCCCAGATCTTTAACTCGATATCAATGTATATATTTTGATCAATTGAATTCTTGGAATGCTTAAAGGCATTCTCAATGAAAATAATCAAAATCATAGGTGCGATCTGAATATCTTCTGAAGGATGATCAATTTTAGTATTAATGATAAGTCGCTCGCCAATGCGGATCTTTTCGAAATCTATATAATTATTGATGTATGCCAGTTCATCGCTTAATGGGACGAATAGTTCTTTAGCGTCATAGACGGAGTACCGAAGCAATTCAGATAACTTTAAAAGGAGTGGCGGGATCTTCTCATGCCTGGTTAACGAAATTCCGTAAAGGTTATTTAATGTATTAAAAAGGAAATGCGGACTTATTTGGGACTGAAGAAGTTTGAGCTCACTTTGACTTTGGCTGGCACTTATCATCGCATCTTCCAAAGCGCGGTCGTTCATTCGAACAAGCTTAATAAGCATTCCCAGTGCAAGTACAAACAAGATAAAGGGAACCCAATATAACAGGAGATTAATACCGGGTTTACTGCGCCATACATTGAAATTAGGATATATCAATAGAAAAAGTGCTCCTGAAACAACAATAACCGTCAGGATAGTATATTGAACTCTGACAGGAAGTGGAATACTATCTTTCCATTTGAAAGCCAGATATCTTCCGGTAAAGATGAGTACGAAAAAGCATATGGTTACAGAAGTTGCCAGTGCTTCCGGCTCACCTAAGTGAAACATATTCATATAACTTTCGGCAGCCCAAAATACCGGAATGCTAATGAAGGCAGAGATTAGAAGATGAAGTTTAGTCGGTTTCATTTATTCTGAATTTTCACCAAATATCCCTGATCAGATAGGTAAAGCTAATTATATATTACGAATACCTCAAAACACCTGACAGAAGCCCTGTCGGGACTGACAAACATATTAATCCTTTAAACAATGCAGTTCATCAGTCGGGAGAACCTGTCTGCCAAAGAAATTCAATGCCCTATTTCTGCAGAGATAGATTTGCTTTCAGTTTATAACACGAAATCTTTAAATTATGAAAGCGATCCAAAAATTTATCTTCTTAACGATCTTGTTTATAGCGGGCAGCAGCTCTATATCCAAATCACAATCAATTGTTAATCAATACAGTATTTCAGGAATTACAATAGACTCAGCTACAAATAAAGCTCTTGATTTTGTAACTGTAAGTCTGAAAAACGAAGCTAAGCAGGTTATTAAAACAACATTAAGCAGAGCCGATGGCTCCTTTAGTTTTGATAAGCTTGCTCCGGCAAATTATACCCTTACCCTGATTAGCATTGGATATAATTCAAAGGCTATCCCGGTCGAACTGAAGGCCTCAAATAACGATCTGGGTTCAGTGTTTATGAATTCACAAAGTTATAAGCTATCAGAAGTTACGGTAACTGCCGACCGGTCAATCATCAAACAGGAAACCGACAGAATAAGTTATGACATGAAAGCCGATCCTGAAAGCATGGGAAGCACAGTACTTGAAATTATGCGTAAGATTCCGCTCTTATCTGTAGATGGCGAAGACAACCTGCTAATGAACGGTAACAGAAGTTATAAAATAATGGTCAATGGAAAACCATCGGGTATGATGGAAAGAAATGCAAAGGATATACTTCGCAGCATGCCTGCATCAAGTATCAGGAATGTCGAAGTCATCTTTAGCCCATCTTCGAAATACGATGCAGAAGGTATTGCCGGTATCATCAATATCATTACGGATAAAAAAGTTGACAATGGATATAATGGTTCCCTAAATGCGAGTGAACGCTTTCCTCTTGGCGGCCCTGCTACAGGAGGGTCATTCACATTCAAACAGGGAAAATTTGGCTTATCAGCACTTGGGGGAGCCAGTCAATACCTTTCCCCATCGGCAAATACATTTAACAGCAGGATCACAACAGGGCTTGACCCTACCAATCTGAGTCAGAACAGCAGCCGGGAGTCGGATGCAAAGAACGCCTACATCGGAACTGAATTAAGTTATGAGCTTGATAGTCTGAATCTCTTATCGGGCCAGTTCAATATCAGCAAGAACAGGTTAAATGGCGATGGAGTACAACGCTCGGTACTTGCTAACGCTATAAGCTCAATTCAGGAGTATACCATCAGCAACGATATTCACGAAAACGGAAGCAGTGCCGATGCTGCATTAAATTATCAGCTGGGCTTCAGATCTAACAAATCAAGATTACTGACATTCTCCTACCGGTATCTTGAATATGAAAACAAACAG
>CAYJAM010000228.1:0-4723 GCA_964367725.1 uncultured Sphingobacterium sp.
GTCATTGCGAGGAGGTACGACGAAGCAATCTCATGACGCTTAGCACTATTATTAAGGGATTGCCGCGCTGCGCTCGCAATGACAAAAACAAAACCTATTGCAACTCCCCCAGTTTTATCTGAAACAACTTATCCCATTTCTTACCGGTAACAAACAAACGCTTCCCTTTGCTGTCCCAGGCAATGCCGTTCAAGACAAAGCCATCGAAATCCTTCATAGGTCTGATTGAATCAGCATACAATTCACTGAGATCTACCTCGGCAGTAACCTGTCCATTAGCCGGATCAATAATTACAATACGGTTAGAATTATAAATATTTGCATAGATACGGCCATCGATAAATTCCAGCTCATTTAACTCACTAACTGGCCCGTTCTGATCATAAACCTCAATAGAATTCTCCTGCATATAAGTCTGCTTGTTGAGGATGAATATCGTATTACTGCCATTAGTGCTATAGATAACTTTTCCGTCATTGCATAAACCCCAGCCCTCACGCTGATATTGGTTTGGAAATTCACGAAGCAGTTTTAGGGAATTGAGATCGTATTCCAGACTGACATTATTCTGATAAGTAAGCATCAGAATTTTATCACCCACAATGGTAATTCCTTCGGCAAAAAGCTCATCCCGAACTTTTGTCAGTTGCAATACTTTACCAGTAGCAGGATCAGTTTTCCTTATACTGGATTCACCTACCAATCCATCACTTTCATATAAATAACCATTATGGAATTCCAGCCCCTGGGTATAAGAACTGGTGTCGTGTTTAAACACCTTCTCAACTACATATCCAAATTTTTGAGGAACCAGAGTCGACTTTACAACAATATTTGTACTGATTTCTTCAGGCTCTGATTGCCCGCGATAGATCTTTGCGGTTATTGCCTTTATCCCCAATTGCAGGTCTCCGGTTGGTATATTAACCGATTTTTCATCTGCAGCCTTCTTCAGCTTAACCCCATCAGCAAAATAGACGACTGAATCGGCCTTCTCGCTCAGCTTAAGTTCCAGGTTTACAGAATCTCCAAGATTCACAGAGGTTCCTGCCTCAGGCATTACCCAGGCAGAAGATTCAGCACTTTGCTTCTCCTCATTGGAGCAATGTGTGAAAAATAAAATACTACAGACTGAGAGGCAAATTAATTTAAATCGCATGGTTCTATTTTATTATAAAGCATCCTGAATCTCATGGCCAGAATGCATCTTTTGTATGCCGGATTACCGGATCCCCAAATTTATCAAACAGGATTGTAATTATATCAAAACGAACTTCATTCTGATGATTCATCAGATGTATATATTCCCCTGCTGCCATAGCCAGAAGTTTCTGTTTGGCTTTACTTACAAAATCTTCGGGTTCAGCAAATCTGTTATTCTCCCTTGCTTTAACCTCAACAAAAACCAGAATTGGGTTTTTGTAAGCAATCAGATCAATTTCTGCCTTCCTGAACCTCCAGTTTTCATCCAGTATTTCATAACCCTGTTCCTCAAGATACTTTCTTGCAAGCAATTCGCCCTGGTTCCCAAAGACATTATGCCGGGCCATTACTTCAGGATAACAGAACCCAAAAACATTGAAATACCTTTCTCTACCTCTTTTACCTGCATGTATCTGCGCATCAGAATAGCCTGATTATCAGCATCCTGCTCTGCCTGAATTTCATCACGTATCTTTCTGAGTATTCGGTCGACCTTTCGTTTCTTTAAATGAAAAATACCACCGAGAATAGTTGACCTGAGGTTTTCATTTTCATTTCTGACATAGATCTTTCTTTTTGCATACCAGTTTTCACTCAGAATATAGGGAGATGAAACCATAGCTATTGCCAGGTCAGCAATTTGATGGTCAGAATTCTTAATAAAATCCTGCTCTGAAGGAAGTTCTCCGTTCTCAAGCTGCTTCTTATATTCCTCGATTATCTGGATACAAAGTGGATGTTCAAATGTAACATCAGCAAGATTGGAAATGATGTATGGGGCTATATAGGTGTCGGTTATGTCATCCCAATGCACCAGCTCATGCCCATAGTTCAGAAGCAGCCGAACAATCTCCTTTTCCTGTGCCTCATCGGTATCAGAAATTCCGGTTTGCTCCGGCATTTCTGGTTCCGGGACATTCTCAGGTTGTGCCTGAGGTGTATTGAAATTAGTATCCTTTTTTATCTTCCCAAGGCGAATTTTATTCAGCTCTGATATCAATACTCTTTCCTCAATCTGAAGCAGCGAACTGCACTCACGCACGAAAACAGAAGCCTTAATCCCGTCAGGAATTTTGGCAATACTCTCTACAACCTCTCTGATTATACCTGCTCTTTTGATCGGATCATTACCAGCATCCTTTAAAAGAATACTGGTTTTAAAAAGAATAAAATCCTTTTTATTCCCTTCAATATGGCTTTTAAATGCAGCACTTCCAAACTTCTGCACATAAGAATCGGGGTCATCCCCATCAGGGAAAAGAACGATCTTTACATTCAGTCCCTCTTCAAGGATCATATCCAAACCCCTTAATGATGCCTTGATTCCTGCCTCATCACCATCGTAAAGTATGGTGATGTTCTTGGTAAATCTGCCGATCATTCTGATCTGCTCAATTGTTAATGAAGTTCCCGAAGAGGCAACCACATTCTCAATCCCGGCCTGATGTACCGACAATACATCCGCATAACCTTCCACCAGATAGCAATTATCTTCATCGCGAATGGATTTCTTCGCGATGAATAATCCGTAGAGTACGTTCGATTTATGATAGATATCGCTTTCAGGAGAGTTAACATATTTGGGAACGGCCTTATCTGTCTTAAGAGTTCTTCCTCCAAAACCAATGACCCTGCCGGTAAAACTATGGATCGGGAACATCACCCTCCCCCTGAAGCGGTCATAGAATTTTTCATTCTCCTTGCGGATGGTAAGGCCGGTTTCTTCGAGAAATTGAATATTATACCCTTCAGTAATTGCACTTTGGGTCAATGCATCCCATACATCAGGAGAATAACCTAGTTCAAATTTTTTAATAATATCATCCCTGAAACCACGCTCCTTAAAGTAACTGAGTCCGATACTTTTACCTTCATCAGTCTCAAGCATCTGCTGCTGAAAAAACTTCGCGGCCCAGGCAGAAACGATGTACAAACTTTCACGCCGGTCGTTAACCGCCTGCTCTTCAGGAGTATTTTCTACCTCTGCAATTTCAATGCTGTATTTATTGGCCAGATAGCGAAGCGCCTCCGGGTAAGTCGCCTTCTCATGTTCCATTATGAAACGGACAGAATCGCCACCTTTACCACAACCAAAGCATTTAAAAATTCCTTTTCCGACAGAGACATGAAAAGATGGAGTCTTTTCATTATGAAAAGGACAAAGGCCAATCATACTGGTACCCCGTCTTTTCAAAGACACAAAATCACCTACAACTTCCTCAATACGGGATGTTTCAATGATCTTGTCGACGGTATCCTTAGGAATCAATTTTTTAGTACTGGAATTTAAAAATAGTGAAAGTATTTATTACCCGGACAGAAAGATAAATTTAAAGATTAATTACTCTTCCTTAGCCTTGAAGTTAGCAATCATTTTAGAAAATTAGCACCGGATGTTTGTAGCTCGAATTGGGAATTAACACATTTTTACACTACCCTTTATTCACTTTAGCTTCCAGCTCGGCATACCATTCTGAACCATATTTACGGATAAGCGGCTCTTTCAAGAATTCATAAACAGACACTTTCAATTCCTTTCCAAAGGCACAGGCCGCACTGCAAATGCTCCAGCGATCATAATGAAGTACATCAAATTCGGGGTAATTTGTAATTCGAATTGGATATAAATGACATGAGATCGGCTTTTTCCAGGCTATTTTACCATCCTCCCAGGCCTTTTCAATAGCACATTTGGTAATTCCGTTCTCCATGATCACATAGGCACACTCCTTATTTGTATCCACACACGGTGTAGTATAATCTCCCTCAAAATCCTTAACCCAGGTTCCAAATTCTTCAATAACGGCAATTCCCTTATCTGTCATATAGGGCTTAACGAGGGGGTAGATCTCATCCAGAACAGCCAGTTCATCCCGCTCAAGCGGAGCTCCTGAATCGCCTTCAATACAACAGATTCCTTTGCATTTATTAAGATTACAAACAAAATTTTCATTGACAACATCTTCATGAACCAATGTGTTCTGTACTTCGATCATATATATTATTTTACTAAACCCAGAGGATACTTTAATCCCTCCGCTGTCATCAGCTCGAGTGTCACTGAACCTACAAGAATCTCAACATGAGCCTTTACAGGAATACGGTTTGCATCGTCAGTTATCCAAAGGTATAATTTACTATCCTTTCTAAAAATACGACCAGGCTGTATCGATGGACTAAATTTGATACAATTAAAAGTCCCCAAAGCAGTTTTTACACGTTCTCTGCCCACAAACTGGACCTCCAGTTTACTGATTCCATCACCCAGGAAATAATCCATGCTAAACTTATCGCCCTGCCTTAATTTTGAAATATCCAGACTCCTGGCAAAGAAATATGCTGAAACAACATCAAATGTTTGGCCATTACCCTTAAAAGTGCCTTTATTCGATACTACTTTCTTCTCTTCCTGGTAAAACCTTGCCTTATCACTTCGACGGTAATTGGCTTCGCGAATATTCTCTGTATATAAATAAGGACTTAAACTTTCCTTGTCAACATAGGAATCGTAACGATTCCT
>CAYJAM010000229.1:0-4714 GCA_964367725.1 uncultured Sphingobacterium sp.
CGCTCAGCCTGCGGCCTGGCTTTTGATCATCAAGTGGAGCCGGAGGGATTCGAACCCTCGTCCAAACATGGGACATGTTACGCTTTCTACATGCTTAGCTGTTGTTTAATTGTCGGGAAGGGGAAGGTCAACTGCTTACCTGTACCGTCTTCCGTAGATGTCTTGTCTTACCGGATTATCACACCATTAAACCCTGGCCAGTCCTGTTGTTCGATGCTCCTGATGTCAGACTACAGAACAGAATCTGACGGAACAAAAGCTTACTTAATTCTAAATTAAGCAGCTAAGGCGTAGTTATTTTCGCCAATTGTGGTTTGAAAGTTCAGATTTAAGCGCTACTACTCACAATGCGCTGCATGCTTACATACCTGCCTCCATCCTGTCAATTCCGGTCGGCCCCAGAATTTGGTAATGGAAAGTATGAATACAAAGATACGAAATATTACAATAGCATCCCTGCAAAAGCCACTATACCCGTCCCGGGTACACTTTTAATGCCTGCTCAAGGCATGTCATTGCGGCTTCCAGATCTTCCTTGTTCAAAACGTATGCCAAACGTACTTCATTGGTTCCAGCCCCTGCTGTGCTGTAAAATCCTGTGGCAGGTGCCATCATAACTGTCGAATTTTCATATTCAAACTCTTCCAGCATCCACTGGCAGAACTTATCGGCATTATCGATCGGGAATTTTGCAACAACATAAAACGCACCCCCCGGGTTGGGGCAAAACACACCTTCAATTTTGTTGAGTCGCTCAACCAGTGTATTCCTGCGGATGGTATATTCCTTATTTACTTTTTCAAAATAGCTGTCGGGCGTGTCAACTGCTGCAGTTGCTGCAATCTGTTCAACCATACCCGGACTTAGACGTGCCTGCGCGAATTTCAACCCTGCGGCAATTACTTCCTTATTTTTTGTAATCAGACATCCCAGACGGGCACCACAGGCACTGTATCGTTTGGAAACAGTATCCAGAACGATCACATGCTGATCAAGTCCTTCGAGATGCATCGGAGAAATAAATTCTTTGCCATCATAACAGAACTCACGATAGGCTTCATCAGAGAACAGGAACAAGTTGTACTTGAGACATAATTCTCTGAGAGCCTCCAATTCTTGTTTTGAATACAGGTAACCGGTTGGGTTATTTGGATTACATATGATGATAGCCTTGGTCTTCGGACTGATCAGCTTCTCGAATTCACTGATAGGAGGGAGAGCAAATCCGTTTTCTATGACAGACAGGATGGGCTTCACTACTACATTGCTCATACAGGCAAATCCATTGTAATTGGCATAAAAAGGTTCAGGAATTATGATCTCATCTCCTTCGTTAACACAGGCCTGCATGGCTATAGTAATAGCTTCAGAACCACCAACTGTAACCAGGATCTGTGCCGGATCAATATTATAACCGAGTTTATTATAATACTCGGTCAGTTTGGTACGATAAACCAGCGTGCCTTCTGAAGGGGTATATGCCCAAACCTTAAAGTCTATATTTTTAATCGCATCGAGCATCCCCTGAGGGGTCTCAATATCCGGCTGACCGATATTTAAATGGTAAACCTTTTTTCCTTCACGTTTTGCCTGATCAGCAAAAGGAGTAAGCTTTCGAATTGGAGAAGCAGGCATCTGCCGGCCTTTACTTGAAATTTCTGGCATGGTACAAAATTAAAAAACCTCTCCGAATGGGAGAGGCTTTTTAATTTTTAATTTTTGATTATTTATCAGCCGGCGCTCCGAACCTCACCTTTAACATAAAGTACTTTTATAGGGGTTCTTGCATTGGATTTAACCCTCACGGCCTTTGTAAAGCCTGCCTGGGGCAAAGCGGCATCATAAGTGATTGTAATGATCCCCTTACCACCCTCTAAAATAGGCTCTCTTGTGAATTTGGTCATGATACAATCACAGCTTGTTTCAATTGATGAAATGATTAATGGTTCAGCACCCGTATTGGTGAAGGTAAACTCAGTACTAACTGGTGTACCTTGTGGAATCTGCCCAAAATCATGAGTCTCTTTGTCAAATTTGAATTCTGCTTTGTTCTGAGTCTGCATTGACTTAAAAACTACAATTACAATCAGGGCAGCTAAGAGGATTAATATTTTTTTCATCTTTATTTATATTAGCAATATCAGTCGGAATCATTCAAATATCATTCCAAATCAGGTGATTGCATTTATTTATTAATCAATCGGATGTTATTATTTGGCTAATTCCTGAAAAAACGAATTATTATTTTGCATCAGTATTATCATTTCCTGCTCTCTTTTCTTATTTTTGGCCATAAAGCAATTCTATGATAGAAACCGGGGTAAACGAGAATAATTTGCAGGAACAAGAGGAATTAAGCTTTGAAGCATTCAAAAGCATAATCGTTAATGATTATAGAATTGCTTTTGAAAGCAGGCAGGCAAGTCTTTTGGGTCGTAAGGAAGTTCTAACCGGAAAAGCTAAATTCGGAATCTTTGGGGATGGTAAAGAGGTAGCACAACTGGCTATGGCAAAGGTCTTTATGGCCGGTGACTGGCGCTCAGGGTATTACCGGGATCAAACTTTTATGCTGGCTGCAGGTATGCTTACGATGCCTGAATTCTTTGCTCAACTTTATGCCAATACAGATCCTGATGCTGACCCGGGTTCGGGTGGAAGGCAAATGAATTGCCATTTCGCAAGCCGTCTTTTAAACGAAGATGGAAGTTGGATGGATCTAACAAGTACCAAAAATTCATCCTCAGATATTTCACCCACAGGCGGACAAATGGGGCGACTTGTAGGTTTAGCTCTTGCTTCCAAATTATATAAAAACAATCCGGACCTTAATTATTTAAAGAATTTCTCGGTAAATGGCAATGAAGTTGCTTTCGGAACAATAGGTAATGCTTCGACTTCAGAAGGGATTTTCTTTGAGGCTATCAATGCTGCCGGAGTACTGCAGGTCCCGATGGCAATTTCTATATGGGATGATGCCTATGGAATTTCTGTTCCTGCCGAGTATCAGACCACTAAACAGGATATTTCTGAAATTCTAAAGGGATTTCAGCGTGATGATAAGGGTGAAGGGTATGAGATATTTAAGGTCAGAGGCTGGGATTATCCCGGTTTATGTGAAACCTATGAAAAAGCAATAAAGGTTTGCCGCGAACAGCATGTTCCGGTAATGATTCATGTTACTGAAATGACCCAGCCACAGGGGCATTCGACTTCAGGCTCACACGAACGCTATAAAAATAAGGATAGGATAGCCTGGGAAAATGAATACGATTGCATGTTGCAAATGCGGAAATGGATGATCGAATCAGCTATATCTTCGGAAGATGAGTTGAATGAGATTGAAGCAAATGCCAAAATATATATTCGTAATTGTCAGAAAAAGGCCTGGGCTGAGTTCAATTCAGGAATGAAATCAGAATTGGATGCAGCTATCAGTCTTGTTGAAAAGACGCAGAAGACTGAACTTGTTCAGTTAGCCACTCAGCTTAAAACAAGTATTGATCCTTCCCGTAAGGATGTGATAGCAATGGTCAGAAATGCAATAAGATTGTTGCGCCATGATCATTCAGAAACTAAAAAGGCATTGCTGGATTGGTATAGCCAGCAGCACGACCAGATTTTTGATCGTTATAATTCCAAGCTTTTCACAGGATCAAAGGAATCTCCCTTAAATCTGGAAGGAATTAAACCTGAATATTCCGAAAGTTCAAAAGTTGTTGATGGCAGGGAAATTCTAAACGCCTGTTTTGATGCAAATTTTGCACGTGATGCACGTGTTCTTGCCTTTGGTGAGGATGTTGGGGCAATTGGGGATGTGAATCAGGGTTTTGCCGGCCTGCAGGCCAAATTTGGAAAAAGGAGGATTACGGATACCGGTATCCGGGAAATGACCATTATTGGACAAGGAATAGGTTTAGCCTTGCGTGGCTTAAGACCAATTGCCGAGATCCAATACCTTGATTATTTGCTTTTTGCATTAAATATTCTGAGTGATGATCTGGCAACCTTAAGTTACCGTACTAAGGGGAGGCAAAAAGCTCCACTTATTGTCAGAACAAGAGGACATCGTTTGGAGGGAATATGGCATTCCGGTTCACCGATGGGCGTGATCATCAATTCATTAAGAGGTGTGCATGTTTGTGTGCCCAGAAATATGACTCAGGCCGCAGGTATGTACAATACCCTTCTTCGTGGGGATGAACCGGCTTTGGTAATTGAGTGCCTTAACGGTTACCGTCTTAAGGAGACAATGCCTGAAAATGTGGGTGAATTCAGGGTGGAATTGGGTAAAGCAGAGATTATTCGTGAAGGAAAGGATATCACCGTTATTTCATATGGTTCAACTTTGAGAATAGTTGAGCAGGCTGCTGAAGAATTGGAGAGTTTGGGTATCGATATTGAAATTGTCGATCCTCAGACCTTTTTGCCCTTTGATCTTGGCGATCTTTGCGCAGAATCTTTGAGTAAGACCAATAAATTGCTGGTAGTTGGTGAAGATGTTCCCGGAGGTTCATCTGCTTTTATCATGCAGCAGGTACTTGAACGTCAGAATGGATACCGGTTTTTAGATGGACAACCGCATACACTCACTGCCAAACCTCACCGTACACCTTATGGTTCGGATGGAGATTATTTCACCAAGCCTTCAGTGGATGATGTGGTAGAAATCGTTTATTCAATGATGAACGACAGTTTTCCGGAGAAGTTCCCGAAG
>CAYJAM010000230.1:0-4700 GCA_964367725.1 uncultured Sphingobacterium sp.
AGGGAGTGATTAAGGTTAATTGAGTATTGAGTATTGAGTAGTGAGTATTGAGTATTGAGTATTGAGACAAATCCGGCTTCATTTGAAATTTAGTTCTCAGACTTACGAATTTACATGGGCATCGTGCAAGATAAATTCGTAAGTCGCTTGAAAATTTGAGAGTAGTGAGTATTGAGTATTGAGACAAATCCGGCTTCATTTGAAATTTGTAGTCAAGGATATTAACTATTACTAAGTCATTTAATATTTTAGGATAAATTACTAACCAACCAACAACTAACAACCAACAACCAAATAAAAAATGGAAGAATTCTCATTAAAAGGCAAAGTAATAGTAGTAACAGGAGGCACAGGTATTCTTGGTGATTCATTTATTAAAGGAATAGTCAAAGCCGGTGGTGCAGTAGGGATATTAGGCAGAAATAAGGATGTTGCCAATGAGCGTGCAGATGCAATCAATAAAGCTGGTGGTCGTGCTGTCGCACTTATTGCAGATGCAATGGATGAAAGTCAGTTGATTGATGCTAAAAACAAGGTATTAGATACTTTTGGAAGGATTGACGGACTGGTAAACGGAGCCGGTGGTAATCAGCCGCATGGTGTGCTTTTGCCTGGTGACGATATCTTTAAGATGAATTTAGAGGGGATGAAACGTGTGATGGATCTGAATACCTGGGGTACCTTAATTCCAACCCAGATCTTTGGTGAAGCGATGGTTAATTCTGTAGAAAGGGGCAGTATTGTAAATATCTCATCCATGAACTCGAAGCGTGCCATTACGCGGGTTTTGGGTTATAATATGGGGAAAGCTGCGGTCGATTGTTATAATCAATGGTTTGCTGTAGAATTAGCAAATCGTTATGGCGATCGTATCCGCATGAATGCACTGGCACCCGGCTTCTTTCTTACTGAACAAAACAGAAATTTATTAACTAATCCTGATGGAACATTTACCGACAGGGGCGAAAAGGTGATAAGAAATACTCCCTTTAAGCGGTTTGGTCATCCGGATGAATTGCAGGGAGCGCTGGTATGGTTATTAAGTGACGCATCCAAATTTGTTACCGGTTCTATGGTTTGTGTTGATGGTGGATTTTCAATTTTTGCTGGTGTTTAATGAATACAGATTATAAAATAGACGGGTCTTGTGCAATGCAGCAAACCATGCGATGGTATGGCCCGAATGATCCTGTAAGTCTTTCGGATATTCGTCAGGCTGGTTGTACTGGAATTGTATCAGCATTACACCATATTCCAAACGGAGAGGTTTGGCCTATTGAGGATATTAAAAAAAGACAAAAGGAAGTCGCTGATGCCGGCATGGTATGGAGCGTAGTGGAAAGCGTTCCGGTTCATGAAAACATCAAGACACAAATTGGTCCCTTTCTGAAATATATAGATAATTACAAGCAAAGTATCCGCAATTTATCCTCCTGTGGTATTAAGTGTATTACTTATAATTTCATGCCGGTTCTTGATTGGACGAGGACAGACCTGGCCTATACAGTTGAAGATGGATCGAAGGCCCTGCGTTTTGAGAAAGCAGCTTTCATCGCTTTTGATTTGTTCATTTTAAAACGTCCCGGGGCTGAATCTGATTACACCGACGAAGAAATAAGTCGCGCGAAAGTTCGGTTTGTCGGGATGAATGATGATGAAAAGCATCTCCTGACAAGAAATATCATTGCAGGTTTACCCGGCAGTGAAGAGAGTTTCACAATTGAGCAATTTCAGCAGGCTTTGGACACCTATAAGGGCATTAATGCAGACAAGCTTCGCCAGAATCTTATTTATTTTTTAAGTGAAATTATTCCGGTTGCACATGAGAGTGGCGTAAAAATGGTCATTCATCCCGATGATCCGCCTTATGGGATACTCGGATTGCCAAGGGTTGTGAGCACTGCAGCAGATTTTAAAGCCCTCATCACAGCTATTCCATCATTGTCTAACGGACTTTGTTTCTGTACAGGTTCTTTTGGTGTAAGGGCTGATAATGATTTAGCTGCCATGGTAGAACAATTTGCCGATCGCATCAATTTTATACATTTAAGAAGTACCCGCCGCAATGAATGGGGCGATTTTTATGAGGATAACCACCTTGATGGCAATGTGGATATGTATGCTGTAGTTAAGCAATTGGTAAAGATTTCCCATGCAAGAAATGTTTCGATCCCAATGCGCCCCGACCATGGACACCAGATGTTGGATGATCTGAAGAAGAAAACCAACCCTGGTTATTCGGCAATAGGTCGCCTCCGCGGATTGGCAGAGTTGAGAGGACTGGAATATGGGATTATCAGGAGTGAGATGTGAGATATGAGATGTGATATTCACTCTCAATTCTCCACCCAATAGTTATCGGATCTCAATTTCCTGTTCCCCTATTCTTTAAATATCTCTTCCAATCATTTCTCCTTTCGATTATTTGACCTTTCTGCTGCGAATGCAATCGAATACATAGAGCCTTAAAAAATCTTCTACCCCTTCAGTTTTCCGATCAGATATTCATGGAATTGAATTAAGATCTTAAAGAATTGCAATTTTAAGATTATATTCAATTAAAATACGCTGTTGTGTTTGCAACAGAATGCCTTGGGCTTTAAAGTTTTATGGAATTAACGATGCATATCTCCTGGCGAAATAATTGTTTTCTTTTTTTGTTCCTGTTTTACGCGGGTTTTTCAAATGCCCAGGAAAAACGAAAATTTAAGATCTTTCAGTTCCCTGCAAACATGATCCCAACGATAGATGGGAAAGCTGAGGACTGGAAAATGGTAGATCCATCATACAATATAGGTATTGATCAATTGTGGGATGACAGGGCCGATAGCGTCAGACATCGCTTTGCTGACCCTAAAAACCTTGACGTGAATGTAAAGGTTGGATGGGTAAAAGGCATGAACAGACTTTATTTTCTATATGAAGCCTATGACAATTACTGGGACTTTTCATTAAGAGATTTGCATAATGATATTTTCGAGGTGGTGGTGGACGGTGATCAGTCGGGTGGACCATTTATCAGTTCTTTTCACCCGAATAAGAACCTGGATAAGATGGATACCTATTTTTCATATCATGGAGTACAAGCCCAGAATTATCATATTTTCACTCCAGCTAAGGATAAAGATTGGGCCATGGTTTGGGGAGGCCAACCATGGATCAAAGATTTACCTTATGCCAATGCTGCTTCTAATTACAATTTCAAACCGGGTGAGTCAGGACGCTTAAGCCTTGAATTCTGGATCACTCCATTTGATTATGCAGGCCCAGAAGGTATTTCCAGAGCAGTGGAATCAGTTTTAACAGAAAATAAAGAAATTGGACTAAGCTGGGCAGTTCTGGATTATGATGATGTAAAAGTTCCTCAATACAATGGATTTTGGAATCTCAGCAAGGTAAGGGAGATGTATGGTAATGCATCTTATTTGCTACCATTTCGTTTAATGCCTTTAGAAACAAAATATCTGAAAGCCCTTGATGCCAAATGGTCATTTATTGTAACGGATATGAATCGCCGGAATGTTTCTTTTCGTGATGAGTCCCATGGTGAAATTACATCCTGGAACTGGGATTTTGGTGATGGTAACAGCTCAGATAAACAGCATCCGGAACATATCTACTCAAAAGCTGGGCATTATGTGGTGACTTTAACAATTAAAGGTGCCGCTGGCACTTCACGGTTATCAAAAGTATGGGATGTAGCTCTTAAATAAATTAATATTATACCTGTTCGATCATTAGGTTTAACAATCTGATAAACAATGTTTTTTAGAAATTATGTTCATGATTTCGTAAAATAGCATTAGTTCTTAATCAGAATTTAATCAACATTTATTCTTTAGAACAATGAGACCCTGCAGTAATAAACTTAATATGATTAACCAGAAACAATTTCCCTTTTTTTTCTTCATTGCTCTAAGCTTCTTTTTTATTTCTTGTGACAACTCTGACAATAAAAACGAATGGAGTGTTTACGGTGGAAGCAAGGAACGTATTCAGTATTCAGCCCTTGATGCAATTGATACCAGCAATGTTGCTAATCTACAACTGGCATGGATTTACCATACTAAAGATGCGGAATCAGGCAGTCAGATTCAGGCGAATCCACTTATCGTTGATGGAGTACTTTATGGCGTTTCCGCTCAGTTAAAGCTGTTTGCGGTAGATGCACTAAGCGGAAAGGAGAAATGGGTATTTAATCCGGTCGATTCAATGATGGTTGATATTCAGGGCAGGCAAAGCTATGGGATGAATGCTTGTCGGGGGATTGCACTTTATAAAGGTAAAAATAAAGAACATCTGCTTTATTATACGGTTGGATCTTCCTTATTCTGTATTAACAGTGCAACTGGTAAACCGGTTCTGTCTTTTGGAAATAAGGGTCGCATACCGCTCCACGATGGCCTTGACCTCGACAGGGATTTGTCAAATTTAAGAGTCACTGCAACTTCACCAGGGGTAATATTTAAGGATCTTATTATCCTTGGGACCAGTTTGTCGGAAGAAGAGGAATCTGCTCCCGGTCATATCAGGGCTTATGATGTGCACACAGGCAAATTGAAGTGGATGTTCAGGACAATACCTGAACCGGGTGATGTTGGCTATGAATCCTGGGAAGATCCTGAAGCTCATAAGTATGTAGGAGGAGCAAATGCCTGGGGCGGACTGAGTTTAGATGAAAAGAGAGGAATGGTTTTTGC
>CAYJAM010000231.1:0-2491 GCA_964367725.1 uncultured Sphingobacterium sp.
AATACTAAGAAAAATGAAAACAATACTTCACAAAGCAGACACCCGGGGTGATGCAAATCATGGCTGGTTACATAGTAAACATACCTTCAGCTTTGCCAATTATTTTGATCCGGCAAGGATGAATTTTGGTGTACTCAGGGTATTAAATGATGATACTGTTGATGCCGGAATGGGCTTTGGAACACACAGGCACGATAATATGGAAATTATTTCCATCCCGCTTGAAGGCGACCTGGAGCATAAGGACAGCATGGGAAACAAAACCGTAATCAGAAACGGGGATGTGCAGATAATGAGTGCCGGTACCGGGATCTCCCATAGTGAATACAATGCAAACTCTGATAAACCTGTAAAGTTTTTGCAGATCTGGATTGTCCCAAACATGAGAAATGTTACACCAAGGTATGATCAGATCAGCCTCAATTTGGAAGATAGGCATAATCAATTACAACAGATCCTTTCTCCCAACCCTGAAGATGCCGGCGTTTGGATCCATCAAAATGCCTGGTTTCATTTGGGAAAGCTCGACAAAGGTTTCCAAACTGAATATAGGGTTAAAGAAAAAGGGAATGGAGTGTATGCATTTATCCTGAGTGGAGAGTTAAGCATCAATGATCAGAAACTAAATACCAGGGATGGCTTTGGTATCACGGAAATTGATAACTTTAAGATAGCAGCCGATACTGATTCCGAAATCCTCCTGATGGAAGTTCCAATGACCTGATCGTACTTCCTGAAAATTGAGATCATGTAAATCTTTCATTATGTCAAATATTGAACTGATCATAGAAGAACGCGCAGCCAGCATAGGGAAATTCTTGGTTGGGCGTTTACTACCATTCCGTCAAAAAAGAATGGTAGGGCCATTTATATTTATCGACCACATGGGACCGGTCAGAATGTCTGAACGTGAAAACTTCGATGTACTTCCTCACCCGCACATCGGGCTTTCTACACTCACCTATCTTTTTGAGGGTAGCATCATGCACCGCGACAGCTTGGGCAATGAAATTGAGATCAGACCTGGTGCAGTGAACTGGATGACCGCAGGGAAAGGAATTGTACACTCTGAAAGAACACCCGAATATTTGAGATATTCTGAAAAAGAGATGCATGGTCTGCAGATCTGGGTTGCATTGCCTAAAGCACTCGAAGAGATGGAACCTGAATTTTTTCATCTGGATGGTTCCCTGATTCCTTCCTGGACTGAGGGCTATTCACAGTTTAAACTTATTGCCGGGGAAGCTTTTGGTAAAAAATCACCGGTACCGGTTTACAGCAAATTGTATATGCTTGAAATTAAAAGTTCGGTTCGGCAGCCCATTAAAATCGGGCATGAACTTTACGGAGAATCCGGATTATATATCCTTGAAGGAAGTATCGAAAGTGAAGGGAATACCTTCCATCCAAAGCAAATCCTGATTGCTAAGGATAGCTCATTATGCGAATTTGTCATGGAGGCTAATACAAGTATTTATATATTCGGTGGAGAAGCTTTACCCGAAAAAAGATTCATAGACTGGAACTTTGTTGGAAGCAGCAGGGAAATAATTTCAAATGCCAGAGAAAAATGGATTGCCCAGGGTTTCCCCAAAATTAAAGGAGATGAAAATGAGTTTGTTCCCTATCCCAATCATCAAGAAAATAATCGCCATGACTAAGATAAAAGCAGGTATTGCGAAAGAACTTTATAGAATTGAAATTAAATCAGCCTCAGGTAATACCTTAATTGCCGATGAGCCGCTTGATGCAGGTGGCAAAGATTTGGGCTTTTCTCCAAAAGAACTGCTGGCTTCTGCCTTAGCAGCCTGTACGGCAGCTACTCTTCGAATGTATGCCGATCATAAAAAGTGGGATCTGCAGGAAGTAAAACTGGAAATCGAACTGGAACAGAATGAAACCAAGACTAAAACCAGTATTAATCGCAAACTCGAATTTATTGGCAATTTAACCGAGGAACAAAGAGCAAGACTGCTTGCCGTTGCAAATGCCTGTCCGGTTCATAAAATATTGACCAACCCTACTGAAATTAGTAGTACAGAGTCAAAATTCTGAATGAATTAAGCCATTAATCTTCATTTTTATCGATTTAAAAGATTTTTATCATTTTAATGTAAAATATTTTATATTTGTTATTGTAATATTTTCGTTATGATTAAACCTTTTGATTTTTGCGATAACGGAGATTGAACAAATTAGCGCTTTACCCTTTGTGGAGTCAGACAAGACAAGTAGATTTTATAGTATTTTACTAAATAAGAGAATTGTATTTTCTCTTTTCATAGTTATTGCACTTATCACCGGAGTAAAACAATACTCAGGGGGATCCTTCATTAAGTACAAAATTTTCAAATACACATTTGTTCAAAGCCTTAGTGCGAAACCATTTTACTATATAACATTTGCAGGAGTGAGCTCCTGGTTTATGGTACAAACATCTCCAGGAAGTAAAGGAATGCTGTTTCTATTTCTGTTTGCATTTTTACTGAAA
>CAYJAM010000231.1:2591-4679 GCA_964367725.1 uncultured Sphingobacterium sp.
ATCTCCAGGAAGTAAAGGAATGCTGTTTCTATTTCTGTTTGCATTTTTACTGAAATTCATGTCGCGAACAGATCTATTTCCAAAAAATATCCGGGATACCTTTATCAAACCATACTCCCTTAAAGCTCTTCCCTCTGTGTTGGTTTGCTTAGTAATTATTTACCAAATGCTCTCTTTAGATTTTAAAAATATGAATACCCATGCCTGATAAATTAATCTCAATCGTAATACCGGCCTTTAATGAATCAGAAAATATTTTAAAGATTGCCACCGCAATTGAAGATATTTTTAAACCCCTGCACTACAGTTATGAGATCATAATAGTTGCAGACGGTTGTACTGATGGTACTATGGAAAGAATAGAAGAACTTGTAAAAACAAATAAGCATATTTATTATATTGAGTTTTCAAGAAATTTTGGGCACCAGAATGCATTAAAAGCAGGGTTGGATCATGCAAACGGCGATTGTGTGATCAGCCTTGATTGTGATCTGCAGCATCCGCCTGAAATAATTCCCGAAATGCTGGCCAAATGGGAACTGGGTTATGAAGTAGTCTATACGATACGAAAAGATGATGAAAAACTTCCGATCAGCAAACGATTTACCTCAAAACTTTTCTATAACACGATCAATAGACTTTCGGATGTAGAAATCGAATCAGGCTCTGCTGATTTCAGGTTACTTGATAAAAAGGTTATCAGTGTCATTAAAAACTTTCATGAAAATGAACCATTCTTAAGAGGCTTAATTAAATGGATTGGATTCAGACAGTTTTCAATGGAATATTACCCAAATCAGAGAACTATGGGTAAAAGCAAGTACAGTTTTAAGAGAATGATCAGTTTTGCATTGCAGGGAGTCACCTCATTTTCTGTCAGGCCACTGTACGTTGCAACTTATCTTGGTTTTTCGTTCACAATGTTGTCAATACTATATTTACCATATGTGTTGTATGCATTCCATACCGGAAAAGAAGTTTCAGGTTGGGCATCCATTATCATGACTATTGTATTTTTTGGAGGCTTAAACCTCCTGATTTTAGGAATTATAGGAATATATGTTGGGAAGATGTTCATACAGGTTAAAGAACGCCCGAATTATATTATACGTTCAACAAACCTTAACCAGCAGACAAATTGATTTTACTCAGTTTTGATATTGAGGAGTTCGATATGCCATTGGAGTATGGAAAAGATATATCTTTTGAAGATCAGATAGCTATCTCCATTACAGGCACCAATCATATTCTGGATATTCTGGATAAGCATGAGATAAAAGCTACCTTTTTCAGCACAGTGATATTTGCTCAAAATGCTCCTGAGATAATCAGGCGAATCATTAAGGGTGGACACGAACTGGCATCCCATGGTTATTATCATTCCAGTTTTGAAACTTCTCACCTGGCTTCATCAAAAATAGCGCTTCAGGAACTTTCGGGACAGGAAATAAGAGGTTACCGTATGGCCCGTATGAAACCTGTTGATAATAATGAAATTACCAAAGCCGGTTATTTCTATAACAGCTCTATTAACCCAACCTGGTTACCAGGGAGATATAATAATTTATCAAAACCAAGAAAATTCTATAAAGAAGCGGGAACATGGCAGGTACCTGCCTCTGTTAGTCCGGTTTTACGATTCCCACTATTCTGGCTATCCTTTCACAATCTTCCACTTAATGTTTACCAGTGGCTGGCACAAAGAACCCATAAAAAAGATGGTTACCTCAATATCTACTTTCATCCCTGGGAATTCACCGAACTGAATGATAAAGTACGCTTCGGTTTCCCCGGATATGTAAGCAGGAATTCAGGTAATAAAATGATTGAGCGGATGGATTCATTTATAGGAAATCTAAAACAAAAGAATTACAGATTTAACACCTTATCGGATTTTATCCAAACCTTATAAATAGAATCAGTGACTCATAACATCAATAAAAAACCGAAAATCTGTTTGGTAATTGATCAAGAGGGATAAAGATTCAATAATCGGTCGAACAACAGGACCTAATTAACAAAATTGAATAACTGCTAAGGGCTGATCCAGATTCCATCTGATAATAAAAGAACATTAAACAAATTGAA
>CAYJAM010000232.1:0-1247 GCA_964367725.1 uncultured Sphingobacterium sp.
CTTTCCTACTGCTAAATATTTCGGTTACCTGATGGCCGGTGAACTGGCTAATGCTGAGAAAATTTTAAACCATGCCGAAAAGCCGTTTACTGCAATTATGGGCGGAGCAAAAGTATCTGATAAGATTCTTTTGATCGAACAATTGCTGGAGAAGGTTGATAACCTGATTATTGGAGGTGGAATGGCCTATACGTTTGCAAAGGCGCAGGGAGGACAGATAGGTAATTCATTGGTCGAAGAGGATAAACTAGATCTTGCTCTTGAATTGTTGAAAAAGGCGAAAGCAAAAAACGTCAATTTGCTTCTTCCGGTTGATTCTATTATTGCAGATGCCTTTGCCGCAGACGCCAAAACGGCAATTGCTCAAAATGATGCAATCCCTGCTGGCTGGATGGGACTTGATATTGGTCCGGAGTCGGTTAAAAGTTTCAGTTCTGTTGTTAAAAATTCCAAAACTATCCTTTGGAATGGTCCGATGGGCGTTTTTGAGATGGAAAAATTTGAAACCGGAACCAAATCAGTAGCTGAAGCGGTCGTAGAAGCTACAAAAAATGGTGCTTTCTCATTGATAGGTGGAGGAGATTCTGCCGCTGCAGTGGCTAAATTCGGTTTTGAGGATAAAGTAAGCTATGTATCTACCGGTGGTGGAGCACTGTTGGAATATATGGAAGGGAAGGAATTACCGGGGGTGAAGGCGATTTCCGGCTCAGGGCCGGAATGACAGGGTGCATTGCAATATTAAAAATTTCTTTTGGCTGAAGTGAGGAATGACAGTTGGGCAGTAATATCAAGATCCATTTGTCATTCCGGGCTTACCCCGTTTGTCATTCCGGCCTTGAGCCTTTGTCATTCCGGTCTTGAGCCGGAACGGGAACAATCCTGCTCAATAGTATATGCCGCAGTAGCTATTTTCCAGCCTTCATCCGTTTTTAAAAACGTAAACAGATCCACACCGCAATGCGAGAATTTGCCACTGATATCCAGGGTATAGGGAACCCAAGCCATCGCTATCCTGTCATGAATTTTTACTTCTGAAGAAAGCATTCTTTCCTGAATAACCCTTGCCGGATTTATCAAAGTTTTCATGAAATCGCTAAACTGACGCATGGAATATTTTGCTGCATTTTCTTTTTCGGATATTGCCCAGACTTGTCCATTAGTCAGTAATATAGATTTAAAAAGTACTGTATCCTGTTTTTCCAAAGCATCAAAAAACTGCTGAACTTTCAACAGAATTTCTTTTTCTT
>CAYJAM010000232.1:1347-3868 GCA_964367725.1 uncultured Sphingobacterium sp.
TTCAGTTTTGGAAGAATCAGGTTATTCAATGCACTCTTCTGTACCAGGGTAGCTTCTATTTCTTCCACTTTTCTTGGAGCTGCAACAGATAAGTTCTCATTCCCGTATTTGCCGATCAGCAGATCGTCTTCGATCCGAACGGCAATGTCCCACCATTTGGGATCACAAGGGCTGCCTTTCGGAATGTAAATACCAGGCTCAACCGTAATCACCATGTTCTCTTTTAAAACAGGAGAGATGTTTTTATCGTGAACATCGAGTCCAAGGTGATGTGAAACCCCATGAATATAGTATTGGGAAACATCTTTTTTATCTTTAATGATACCAAGTTCCAGAAGTCCCTGTGCAAGTACTTCTGTAGTTTTTACATTCAGATCCCGGAATGGTGTTCCTTCTTTCACAATTTTAAAGACCTCTTCCTGTGCCTTGTAAACTAACTGATAGATTGCTTTCTGTGCCGGACTGAATTTTCCGTTAGCAGGAACCGTGCGTGTGATATCGGCTGAATAACCATGGTATTCAGATCCTACATCCATCAAAACCAGCTGATTATCAACTTTTGTGGCATTATTCTCAATATAATGGAGTATGCAGCCATTTCCACCAGCACCCACAATCGGAGGGTAACCCTCATCCATGGCACCATAGCGTTTATGAACATAATGGAATATTCCTGTCAGCTCTGATTCAGACATGGCAGGTGTAATAGCCTTCATTACTTCTTTATGGGCAATGGCCGAAAGCTGGATAGATTTTCTTAGTAAAACCAGTTCTTCGGGTGTTTTAATCTCCCTAAGTGAAGAAATCAATTTATTATATTCATGAGATGGGGCCGGATTTTCTTTGATCTTTTTCTGAACAATGGACAGAGTAGCCTCATCGGGATTCTGAATGATCTGATTTAGTAGCGGGTCAGTCCTGTAATCAATATCCTCAGTATTGGCCATGCTTGCTTTAATTCTGCTTACCCTGTTAGCCAGATTGGCAGGAGAAGTAGCATTAAGGAGTAAATTGTGAGCCTGAATCACATATTTATTTTCCCGTTTTTTTATCTGCGCTTTTTCAGAGAATGTGTTGATCAGGGTTTGTAGTGTTCCTGAACCGGCATCATCCGGGAATATATCATAGAAAATATTCTTAAAGCTGTTAAAGTCAATGTCAAATGTCTTAAACTCATTTGTAGTGAATGCATGAGCAAAACCTAAATTTTTTCTTGCGCCATCTGCTCCTAGTCGCCTACCCGTCCATTGTTCCTGTAAAGGATTGCGACTTCTAACAAAAATCAATTCATTGTATGATCGATCGCCTTTTTTCTGCATCTCTTTAAAGATGATCAGCATTCCATCAGGTTCTTTATAACCGCTCAGATAATACAGATCAGGGTTAGGATGGTAGCTGTAGGTTACGTCATTGGAAAATACCCTCTCCGGGAAGGAAAAAATTACAGCGACCGAATTTTCGGGCATCTTCTGGCGGAAGGCTTCTCTTCTTCCGGCATGGAATTCTTTACTAAGGAAGTCGACTGGTAGATTTTGCTGGGCATTTGCATCAAATGATAGTATAAATAGCCAAAGGCCAATGATGTATTTATTCATGAATTTATTTCAAAAGGTTAGTTAAATGGATGTGGTCTGGCTATTCATAGCTAAACTATAATGGAAAGTAGAAATAATAATTGATTTTTCATAATCGGCTGATTATCCATTCATTCCGGCTATCAGCTAAGTTATTTTAAAGGATACAATAATCTGAAAGCATTAAAAATTGCCTGATGTGTGATCGTTGCATGGTCCTCAGCCGGAAGGTAATCGAAATGTACCTGCACTGTTTTACTTTTGCCTGCTTTTAATTTTTCAGCCAGCAGGTTGGCATCTACTTCCATAACATGGGCTGTATTTCCAGGACTTAGCCCTTCTTTCCCTACCCCGATATATATGCCGGTGTTTTGAGTGAAACTTTCAGAAAGCATGCGGGGATTTTGTTTGAACAGGGAGCCATTGTCCCACCATAATGAGGGACTGATGATAACATATTTATTAAAGAGCTCAGGTTTTTTCATTAAGATTTCGGTGGCAAGTAATCCTCCAAGAGATTGACCGATAATCATTTTTGAATCATTTACCTTATATTCCTTGGCTATAAATGGCTGTAATTCTTTTTCAATAAAAGCGATGAACTTGTCGGAATGCCCTGTGCCTGGGAATTGTTTTTTATCCTCCTCTATACTGCTTGGATAAGTAAAATCCCGTTTACGGTTGATATTAGCTATACCGACAACAATAGATTCAGGGAGCCTGTTAATCCAGGGGAAATTATTGAATTGTACCAATCCGACAACATGTATAAAATCTTCATCTGCAGAACCATCGAGCAAATAGATCACCGGGTAGCGGGAACTGTCAGCTCTGCTGTAACCTACCGGCAGGTAAATATTCAGGGTTCTTTTCTCAGCTAATTCTAAGGAATTTATCTCAAGGATCTCGCCGAGTATAAAGGGCTTGCTCTGGCTTTTAGGCTGGCT
>CAYJAM010000232.1:3878-4677 GCA_964367725.1 uncultured Sphingobacterium sp.
CTTAATAATGTGCCTGAGCAGAGACAAAAGCAGAAAAGTAAAATGAATTTTCTCATCGGGTGTACACCTTGGAATAGGGTTAAATTTTCTCAAGGTAGTTATTTCAGATTAGTTACAAACAGATGTGAAGCGCTAAACAAACACCTTTAGCATATTTCTGAAACATCCTATCTTAAATCATCTATATTGTCGAGTACAAAGCATTGATCCCATTTAGTCATGCCTATTTTGGGGTAATAGTTTACTGCTTTTGGTGCTGACAGTAAAATTAGTTTCGCCTGTGGTGTAGCTATTTTGGTTTGCCTGACCAATTCTTTGCCAATTCCCATTTTCTGATAGTTTTCATCAACCGCCAGATCTGACAGATAGGTGCAAAATGCAAAGTCAGTCAGAGACCGGGCGATGCCAACTAGTTTGCCATTATCCCTGGCTGTTATTATTAAATTGGCGTGTTTGAGCATTGCCGATAATCTTTCAGATTCTCCAATTGGTCTTCTTTCTCCTAAAGTTGAATTCAGCAGTACACTTTTGAATTCCTCTACACTTAGGTTTTCTTCTTGTTGATAATTTATCATCTATTCCTTTTTAACGGATTAAAATTTTTTTCTGTTACAGAGATAATATCCTTTCAGGCAGGAGCATTTTTAATACACTGGTCTGTTTAATTGATCTTCCTTTGAGTTTGATTTAATATATTTTTCAATAAGCAACATCATAAAATATCTCTAAAGGCCTTATAAAAACTGATATTTAATTTAAGTGTGAATTTTATAACTCTTTACAAAAATCATATAAGGTG
>CAYJAM010000233.1:0-4658 GCA_964367725.1 uncultured Sphingobacterium sp.
TTTCAGCCGTGAACTCATGAAACGTCTGGAGCTTAAAGGTGTAGATTTTGCAGAAATTACCCTCCATGTTGGCTTAGGAACATTCAGATCTGTTGAAGTAGAAGACCTGACCAAACACAAAATGGATTCTGAGCAATTCATAATAACACAAAAGGATGCTGATATTGTTAATAAAGCAATTTTTGAAAAACGTAAAGTTTGTGCCGTTGGTACCACATCAATGCGTGCAATTGAATCTGCAGTTTCAGCTGGAAGAGAATTAAAAGCTGCCAATGACTGGACAAGTAAGTTCATTTTCCCTCCATATGATTTCAGTATAGCAAATTGTATGATTACTAACTTTCATACCCCCGAATCAACATTATTGATGATGGTTGCAGCATTTGGAGGATATGAGAACGTTATGAAAGCTTATGAAGTTGCTGTAAAAGAGAAATACCGCTTCTACAGCTACGGCGATGCGATGCTTATTATCTAAGACAAAATAAACCCCAATAATAAATAATCAGTTGAAAGCTGATTTTTGGTTTTATCTGGGTTTTCATATATTGGACTGTGAAATACTTTGCAATCATTGTTGGTGGAGGTTCCGGTTCCAGAATGCTTTCTGAAATACCAAAACAGTTCATGCTGCTCAGAGGCCGTCCTGTTTTAATGCACACAATAGAAGCCTTTTATAAGTCTGACTACAATCCTGAAATTATTGTTGTGCTTAATGTCGATTTCCATCAATATTGGGAAAATCTCTGTGTACTGCATAATTTTTCCATTCCTCACCTTCTTGTAAAAGGGGGAACAAATCGTTTTGATTCTGTTAAAAATGGAATAAAAGCAATCAAGTCAAAAGCTATCATCGCTATTCATGATGCTGTGAGGCCACTCTTAAGCTGCCAGCTAATTGATCGTTCTTATAAAGAAGCAGAATTATCAGGGAATGCTGTGGCAGCAATAAAAAGCAGAGACTCAGTAAGACAGCAAATTGGAAAACATTCGATTCCTCTCAACAGGGAAGAAATATATCTCATACAAACTCCACAGACTTTTAGTTCTGAAATACTGAAAAAAGCATATAAACAGGAATTTAGAAATGAATTCACTGATGATGCCTCAGTTGCAGAACGTTCAGGAATCAAGATCAACCTGATTGAAGGCGAACAGAGAAACTTTAAGATTACTTTTCCGGAAGATATCAGGCTAGCCGAAATCTATCTGAACCCGGGATTTTAAGTTGCGCCCGTTCTTATCAGAACAGGCACAAGCTTGAGACTGATTATATAGAGCCTCCCCTGATTACTCTTAATAAAATCGCAACAATTGCAATTACAAGAAGAATGTGAATAAGGTTACCTCCAACCGGAGAGACGAAAGCGCCGAAAATCCAAAGGATGATCAAAATAACCGCAATCAGATAAAGTAAATTTCCCATAGTTTTAATGTTTAGTGAATAATTCTAATTCAGTAACACTAAAACTGTACCATTATTCGAACATAAATTTATTAGGAGAAATTTAAATGAACTGAAGCACAAAAAAAAAGCCCTGTAATACAGGGCTTTTTTTTTAATATTCATCTTCATTAAAGAAGAAATCATCTTTAGTGGGATAATCCGGCCAAATCTCTTCAATATTCTCATATGGCTCTCCATCATCTTCCAGAGCCTGAAGATTTTCTATAACCTCTACTGGTGCACCTGAACGAATTGCGTAATCAATAAGTTCATCCTTTGTTGCCGGCCATGGTGCGTCTTCCAAATGAGACGCTAATTCTAATGTCCAATACATATTTCTTAGAATTTGATTTATACTAGTTTTTGCAAAAATATAATAATTTAAATAAGAATATCAATTATTTTCTAACATGTTATTTATACACGTGGAAACCATTGATTTTCAGGTACATTGATGTCTAAACACAATTTTCTTGCCAGAACAAAAAGGTAATCACTCAGTCTGTTCAGGTATACAACAACCTTTTCATCAACAAAACTCTCTGACTTCAGGTGTACGATAATACGCTCTGCCCTTCTGCAAACACATCTCGAAATATGGCAAAATGAAACTACCTGACTTCCACCCGGCAAAATAAAATGCCTTAGTTCAGGCAGGACTTCATTCATTGCATCGATCTCTTTCTCAAGCAAACTAATATCAGATTCATGGAGATCTGGAATCTTCATCTTCGATTTCTCAGGGTCAGAAGCAAGTGATGCACCTATTGTAAACAATCTGTCCTGAATTTCCTTCAATATGTCCTTATGAGCAGAATCAATATCATAATCCCTGATCATACCTATGTATGAATTAAGTTCATCTACAGTGCCATAGCTTTCGATCCTCAGGTCATATTTTGGAACACGGGTGCCACCAATCAGCGATGTTAGTCCCTCATCCCCAGTCTTTGTATAAATTTTCATTAGAATTGTATCATAATTGAGGCAACTAAGTTAAGGCAGTCTACTGTCACAATAAAGCTATATTAAGAATTATCCAGGTAATATTTCCCGATGATTATCTGCTTTGAAAAAACTTAGGATGAATACAACTTACAACTCTTATTGTATATTCTCAAAATCCGAACCCTTGTTCTTCATATCAGTCAGTCGTGGAGATACCGATTTAACATTAGGGTTTAAATAGTCATTCTCAATCAATCCATCACGCATACGAACGATCCTGTGAGCGTGCTGGGCAATATCCTCTTCATGAGTTACCAGTATAATTGTGTTTCCTTTGGAATGAATCTCTTCCAGTAAGCCCATAATCTCGACAGATGTTTTGGTATCAAGGTTACCTGTTGGCTCATCTGCCAGAATGATTGAAGGATTATTTACCAGGGCACGGGCAACTGCTACCCTCTGACGCTGACCACCAGAAAGCTCATTTGGTTTATGATGTACCCGGTTCCCCAATCCAACACTTTCCAAAGTCTTTTGAGCACGGTCTTCTCTTTGTGCCCGACTTACTCCTGCGTAGACTAAAGGCAGAGCAACATTCTCAAGGGAAGATGAACGTGGCAACAAATTAAAGGTTTGGAAAACAAAACCAATTTCCTTATTTCTGATCTCAGCAAGTTCGCTATCACTCATCTCACTTACCTGATTTCCGTTTAATATGTATGTACCCTTGGTTGGAGTATCAAGACAACCCAGAATATTCATTAAAGTTGATTTTCCAGACCCTGATGGACCCATCAGGGCAACGAATTCACCTTTTTCAATGGTCAGACTTACAGATTTAAGGGCATGAATGGTTTCTGCACCAATGACATATTTCCTGCCGATATCTAATAGGGTAATAAGAGGATCTTTGGCCATATTTTTCTTTTTAGACTACAGGTATAAACCATTTGTTACAGCATTGTTCAAATTAGGGTTTATTAATCACTTTTGCTACCCTAAAGAATTTACCATCCTGTTTCGGTGCGTTCTTCAAGGCATCCTCCCTGCTGATCTCCTGAATGACCAGGTCTTCACGGAGAACATTCACTTCATCACTCATATAAACCAAAGGATCAACACCTTCGGTATCAACCTCATTGAGTTTATCCATGAATGCTAGAATTTTATTCATATCATCTAACAATCCCTGCTTTTCATCTTCCTGCACTTCGAGCCTTGCAAGGTGTGCTACCTTATCAATCATTTCCAGGTCTACCTTCATTTTTTGCCTTAAATTATTTGAAGATCAAATATTCAATCCACTTTAGGTGGATTTTTATTTTCATGAATCTTCAATGAATCATTTATTATATTAAAAACTCTGTCCTTTAAACCTTCTGCATCTGCAGCAAGCATTTCCTTTGTCTCAATCGGGGCATGAACACAAATATCGCAAATACCCGGGGTACTTCCATGTTTTTTGCCGTCATCCCACATCAAATTCCAGTTATTCCGGATAGTAACTGGTAGAATCGGCACCCCATTCTCAATTGCCAGTTTGAAAGGGCCATTTTTGAAGGGCTGTAGCACCGGTGGATAGGATTCACTGATCATTCCTTCCGGAAAAATTACAAGATGTTTCCCCTCCTTTAAGTTTTCGTCGGCCTTTTTGAATGCCCTGAAGGCCGACATTTTACTGTCCCGGTTCAAGGGTATATCAATTGTCCTGAAATAAATCCCTGTAATAAAGTTCTTCAAAAGCTCCTCTTTGCCCATAAAAACATAGTTCCGCCTGGCCAGAAGAATCATTGCTGTAATATCCAGATTTGAGGTATGATTTGCACAGATGATATAATTTTTTGTCCAGTCAATTTTTTCCTCAAAAGTATAGCGAAATATAAATCCTGAAAACACTGAACTGAGATAACTAAAATACCATCTCAATCTGTTCATTGCATGAAACTTTACCGGACTGCGTGAAAAAAAGAATATTGCAGGATAAAGAGTTGAAAAAATCAATGCAAGCGAAATCTGAAAATAGTAAAGATGTATACTTTTTAACAGTCTTTTCATTGGCTCAAAAATAGAAAATTCCATTGATGTTTTAAGCTTGAGCCTGGATTTGAACCTGCTCAGTCTTAGTTCAGAAAAAATCCTTAATTTCGCGGCTTATGGAAACTGTTGTAAGTGGTATTCGCAGTACCGGTAAACTGCATTTGGGGAATTTCTATGGCGCTGTAAAAAACTTTGTACAGATGCAGAATGAATATAATTGCTATTT
>CAYJAM010000234.1:0-4656 GCA_964367725.1 uncultured Sphingobacterium sp.
AATTGATCAGTTGCTTTATAAAGTTCCTGATTTCAAGACAAAAGTAAATTTGCTCAATCTTCTCCTCAGGGATAAGGATGTATTCAGTAAAGCTGTTGTCTTCGTAAATACCAGACTCACGGCAGAAAAGGTATTTAAGAGCCTTTTTAAATACCTCGACAAAGATATTGCGATCTATAAACCATTATTTTTTGATCATCCCGGTTTTGATCTGATCGATGATTTTAAGCAAACGGATGATGCAAGAATACTGCTTATTGCAGACGATCTGAAAGAATCAATTCAGCTGGATGGAATTCCCTTTATTTTTCACCTTGAAATTCCTGCAAATGTTGAGACTTTTGTCGGCAGGATAGTGAAGGGCAATTCAGATACTGAAAACGAACAAATGGCCCTCAGCTTTTCAACGGATATTGAGCTTGCTTTGATCAAGAAAATTGAACTGGCTATCGGTAAGATCCTTCCAATTGCAGAGCTGCCTGAGGATCTTGTCATTGAAAAAGACAAACCCAAAAAAGCCATCAAAACCACAAAGATTACTCCGGATACTGAAACACTGAGCGGTGCAGCTTTTCATCCCAAAAAGGAAAGTAATGCTAAAGATTATAATTACAGTTCAAGGGAAAAGGCGAAAATGAAATTTAAGAACAGATAATCACTTGCAATCTGCGATTTCAAAAATCAATTTTATGAATAAAATTATCCTGGCATTTTTACTGGCATTCTCGTGCATCTTTGCTTCTGATCTCAAGGCACAGAAACATCCCAAAAAGATACTTCTATTTTACAAGACTGCAGCTTACAAACATGCTTCGATTCCTGCAGGGATTGCTGCCATAGTGAAACTTGGAAAGGAATTCAAATTTCAGACTGATACCAGTTCTGATGCGAATTTATTTACAAAAGAGAACCTTCAAAACTATGATGCTGTTGTATTTTTAAGTACTTCCGGGAATATGCTGGATAGTATACAACAAAGGTCATTTGAAAATTATATCCATTCTGGAGGTGGCTATATGGGTATTCATGGTGCCTCGGCCGGGGGATATAACTGGCCCTGGTACGGCAAACTGGTTGGAGCAATATTTAATGGCCACCCGGTGCAGCAGTTTGCCACTTTCAATATAGTTGATAAGAAAAACCGGGCCACAAAACACCTTCCTGAAAGCTGGAATATTAAAGAGGAACTTTATAATTTTAAGAGTGTCAGCAATGATATTAAAGTATTGATTACTGTCGATGAAAGTACTTACAAAGGAGGCACCAATGGTTCTTTTCATCCTATGGCCTGGTATCACCAATTTGAAGGAGGAAGGTCATTTTACACTGCACTCGGTCATGCTGATGAAAAATATACAAACCCCTTATTTCTGAAGCATATACTGGAAGGAATACGGTATGCGATGGGAGGAAAGAGATAAGGAAGTCGAAAGCTGAAAGCAACACTGATTTTAATATTGATTCAGACGTCTCTGGCAATCGTTTTTATAATTTCTGCCAATGGGCAACTCCTTGCTACCAATCTCAATTTTACTTGAGTTAAAACTTTCAATCTTATTCACTGAAATTATAAAGGAACGGTGTATTCTCAGGAACTCCTCCTCGGGGAGTAACTCCTCTAAGATGCTGATCTTTTGTTTGGATATTAATTCCCTGTCTGTTAGTACAACTTTGATGTAATCTTTCTGACTCTCGATCCATAAAATATCCTTCACATCTACTTTAACCATTTTTCTGTCAACCTTGAGATACAGAAAGATATCCTGGTTTCTTGCAGGCATAATCCCGGTTTGAATATTCTGCCTTGAGGTAAATCCAAAATGCTCATAAACTTTCTCCATAGCTTTCAGGAAGCGGTCAAATGACACGGGTTTAAGCAAATAATCTAATGCATTCAGTTCGAACCCTTCAACGGCATAGTCGTGGTAGGCGGTTGTAAAAATTACTTTTGGTGGATTTTTAAGACTCTTTAAAAGCTCAGTACCATTGAGCCCGGGCATTTTAACATCAAGAAACATCAGATCGGCTTTTTTCTGCTGTAGCGTATTGAAGGCCTGTATTCCATCCCCGCATTTTGCAATGATCTCCATATCACTGAAATTCTTGAGATAGGTTTCAATGACCTCTATAGCAAGAGGTTCATCATCAACGATCACTGTTCTTATTTTCATGCACTAAAAAACAATATGCTTATCCGTCTGTATTTCTAAAACTGCAAGAAACATATCCTGTTCTTCAAACAATTTGAGATCATAGGCATTAGGATATAAAATCTCCAATCTCTTCTTTAGATTCGCAAGACCTATATTGCCTTTATTCTTTTCACTGTTATCAGAAATAGTTTCAGGTTTACTATTTGATATTTTAAGTTTCAAAATGTTACTTTTTAACTTCAGGTCAATATTGATCCAGGCATCACCAACCTTTTCACCAACACCGTGTTTAAATGCATTTTCCACTAGCGGTAGCATCAGCAGCGGGGCAATTTCAATATCTTCAACATTGCCGCTTATGCTTAAGTTTAATTCCAGCCGGTTATCGTACCTAATCTTTTCCAGTGCGATATAACTTTCAATTAGTTCTATTTCGCGTTTTAAAGCAATTGAATCTGTATTACATTCATAAAGCATGTATCTAAGGATATCAGATAATCCCATTACAATGAATGGAGATTTCGGAGACATCTGTATCGTCAGAGAATACAGGTTATTGAGTGTATTGAATAGAAAATGAGGATGAATCTGCCCCTTTAAAAAGTTCAGTTCGGCTTCCATTGCTGCCTGCCGGCGTTCATACCACATTTTAAAAAACTTAATACTCAATGCGATCCAAACAATCAGGTTTGAGCCCTTGATTGCATTGACATAGTAATAGGGTTTTTGAAGCTTATCAAAAAAATCACCTTCCATTTTATCCCAGATGAATTTGATATTCATTTCTTTCTGAATTCTGTATAAGTATGGATACACAAATACTATATCAATAAGCCGTGTAAAAAATCCAGTTATCAGAATAAGAGCGATGAGTGATACGAAAAACCGCAGATACTCCCTGGTGTATAAATATTTAGGAATTAAATAATAGGCAAGGAAATAGAAATAGCCAATATGTACAGGCAGGTAAAAGAGATTGTTTCTTAATGGGATCAGATAATTGGGTTTATCTGCACCAAAATAAAAGGTGAGTAAGGCCAGTGCAATGATCCAGAAGGTAACATGCTCAATGATCCTCCTCAGTTTTGGCCTTACTAAGAGACTACGGTAGAGATTCATACTCAAAAATACTTTTTTATTAAATTCTGAATAGCAGAACAGGCTGTGTGTCGATGGAAAGCTTAATTCTGTCGATAAACGACCGCCGGCAGTGGTATTTGACTCGTTTTTGATGATAAATGGCCTTTAACCATACTATCAGGTTATTCAAATGGCTACATAATGTCTGTGTCTTTATTTCTTTTTTTGAGATCGCACAGAATACAATTTTGGATAAAATTTAAAAAAGATGAAAGCAAAAACAATATTCACAACAGCTGTTTTATTCTGTTCTATTCAATTAGTAATGGCACAGGAAATCAAAAACGACAAATCAAAAGGAACCTGGGTAGTTGAAAGCAATGTCATGAGTCCGAAAATCCAGGTGATCAAATTCTATAATTCCAGGCAGGAATTGATCTATCAGGAAGAGGTTAAAAATAAAAGAATCAGGATTGAGAAGGAAAGGGTAAGAAAGTCCCTCGACAAAGCTCTGAATTATGCACTGGTAAATGGTAAAACAATTGAACCAGATAGTTTAATAGCATCCATAAGACAGCTTAAATGAGGCAATTGAAATTTGATCGTTTTTTTTTACCTCCTTATGGCAGAAATGGGGTATTGAATCTTGCGTCTGATAGTATTTTACGGCTAAATTGATTGATATTTGTCTGGATATTTGATACTTTGAGTAAAGAAATACTTTCTCCGGATAAGTGCAAATTGATCGGACACCTTTATTGGTGTGATTTATCTTATAAATACCAATGAATAAAAAAAAGATTGTAGTTGCAGTAACAGGAGCAAGTGGGTCGGTTTATGCAAAAGTTTTATTCGACAAATTAAAAGGCCTGAAAGATCAGATTTCTGAAATTGGCATAATCATGTCTGATAATGCCAAAGATGTTTGGTTGCATGAACTCGGAAATAAGGACTATTCATCCTATAATTTCAGGTTTTATGATAAACGAGATTTTATGGCTCCATTTGCTTCCGGATCTGCAGGATTTGATACAATGATCATATGTCCATGCTCTATGGGGACATTGGGTCGTGTGGCAAGCGGTGTATCTGATGATCTGATTACACGTTCTGCGGATGTTATACTCAAAGAAAGACGCAAGCTAATTCTGCTGGTCAGGGAAACTCCTTACAGCCTGATCCACATCAATACTCTGAAAACGCTTACCGAGGCAGGAGGGATAATTTGTCCGGCAACCCCTTCCTTTTACAGTATCCCCAAAACTATTGAAGAAGTTGCAGCAACTGTGATTAACAGGGTGATAGATTTAGTGGGTTTTGATCATGAATCCTATCAGTGGGGTCAAAACCAAACTGAAAACTGATGACAGACCGCTAATAATTGTCCGATTCAGCCACATTCCTTATCTTTGCACCTCAATAT
>CAYJAM010000235.1:0-4655 GCA_964367725.1 uncultured Sphingobacterium sp.
GTACCAGCACCTCAGACCTCCTACCTCAGACCTCCTACCTCATACCCCAACCTCATACCCCAACCTAATACCTAAACTCCTTAACAACCTCCACCGCATACTTCACATTATCAAAAGGAATATCCGGCATAATACCATGACCCAGGTTAAAGATAAAGCCATCTTCGCCGCGCATGCGCTCGAACAAACGATGGATCCGTTCTTTGATCACATGCTTTTCGGCATACAGAATATGCGGATCAAGATTTCCCTGTACGGCCATCCCGGCAGGAAGCTTCTTTTTGATATCCAGCAGGTCGGCATTCCAGTCGATCGAAACCACATCCGGTTTTGCTTCAGCCATAATTGGTGCAAAAACAGAACTACCTTTACAGAAAGATATTACCGGAATATCCTTTCTGTTCAGACCTTCGATAATTTGTTTATTGTAACGGTGTGAAAATTCATTATAATCATCCCATGATAAGGCAAGAGCCCAACTGTCAAACAATTGAACTGCATTTACACCGGCAGCGATCTGAAGATTCAGGTAATCAACGGTTACTTTCGCAATCTTGGCAAGCAATTTATGAGCAAGCTCAGGATGGTTGTGCAGCATCAGCTTGGTCAGCTTGAAATCCTTTGATGATCCGCCTTCTACCAGATAACTCATCACCGTGAATGGTGCCCCGGCAAAACCGATCAGGGGAATCTTTCCATCCAGTCTTTGCTGAATAACTTTAATTGCATCCGCCACATACTGCAGCTTATCATCAACATCCGTAAGCAGTTTGTCGACATCAGCCTGATTGCGAACCGGATTTGCAAATTTAGGACCCACACCCTGGGTAAAACTAAGATCGCCTCCCATTGCCTCGCCTGTTACCAGGATATCTGAGAACAGGATAGCCGCATCAATACCCAAAAGATCAACAGGCAGCATGGTTACATCCGCAGCAATTTCAGGGGTTTTACACATCTCCAGGAAGGAGTATTTATTTTTTATTTCCCAGTATTCGGGCATGAATCGACCGGCCTGACGCATCATCCATACCGGAGGCCGTTCTGTACTTTTTGAAAATGCTGCCCTAAGGAACAGACTATCTTGAATATTATTCGCGCTCACTATGCTTTTTTAATTTCTGATTCTATTTTTTCTACAATATTTTTTACCCGGGAACTGATCTTAAATGTTTTAGCCCGCTCTACGTATGCGGCTGCACGCTCATAATCTTTCTTACGAAGATTGATATTGGCCAGATGAACCAGCACAATGGCCTTATCATTCTGGTTACGTAAAGGAAACCTGGTCGCAATTTGAAAATGCTTCTCAGCTTCTTCATAATTATGCCTGTGAAGCTCTACATTTCCATAAATGAACTCATAAAAGCCCCGGCGATGTCTCCCCAGACGATCAGGATCCTCAATTTCTTTGAGCAATTCCTCGGCACCATCATAATTTTTTGCGTGGAATTCACGGGCTGCCATCACGACGGTACCTTCGCGGAAATAACCCCAGATCAGGAGGCCAATTCCCAGTCCGATAACTGCAGCTATTTCATAAACCTGTTTGCTGATTGTCCAGCCCAACAGGATTAATGCAATCCCAATAACCCATAAACGGGCCTTTTTAGTTAACATTTCTTAGTGCTTATCAGTAAATTTATATCCTACTCCCCTGATTGAATGAAAATAGGTTGGATTTTTCTGATCAGGTTCAAAGTATTTACGGAAAGTCAGGATAAAATTGTCGATCGTCCTTGTGGATGGATAAACATCATAATTCCAAACGGTTTCCAGGATCTGCTCTCTCGACACAGCCTCATTACGACGCTCAATCAAAAGTTTTAGCAGCATGGTTTCCTTCTTGGTCAGAGGGGTTACAGTACCATCATCAGTCTTTAATTCAAAGGAGTTGAAGTAAATCGTTTTATCACCAATCTTATAGGAATTCAATTCCTTAAGCTCATCACCTTTCAGACTACGTTTTACCAGTATTCCTACTCTGAGAATCAACTCCTCAAGGTTGAAAGGCTTGGTCAGATAGTCGTCTGCACCCTTTTTCAATCCCTGGACGCGATCCTCACTGGTATTCTTCGCAGTCAGGAACATAATTGGAACTTCAGTGTTTTCAAGCCTGATCGTCTCAGCAACCTGAAATCCGTCGATCTCCGGAATCATTACATCAAGAATGATCAGATTGAAACGTTCTTCCTTGAAAATTTTGAGTGCCTTTTTACCATCTGTAGCAGTGGATACTTTGTACCCTTCCATCTCCAAATTTAGTTTGATGGCTTCCAGAAGATGCTCTTCGTCTTCTACGAGTAGAATTCTTTGTTTAGTTAGCATTTGCGTTGAATGTTACTTCGAAAATTGTTCCCGAAGGCTGGTTGTTTTTTACTTTTATTGAGGCCTGATGCTTATCAAGAACCTGTTTTACAATGAATAATCCAAGTCCGGTACCCTTTGTTTTGCGCGTATCTTCGCTACCTACCCTGTAAAACTTCTCAAAAATACGTGATTTTTCCTGATCATTAATACCTATGCCTGAATCGGCCACAATAAACTGAATTTGTCCGTTGCTACGCTTAAGACTAACAATTACTTCAGCGCAGGCAGGGGAATATTTCACTGCATTCTCGATCAGGTTTGTTACGACTGAGGTTAAGGCAAATTTATCTCCTTCCAGCATAATTCCCTGTTGTACAGAAAGTTTAATGATCTGTGAGCTGCAGGTATGGACCTGTAATCTGCCGGCTACAGAATTGACCAGTTCAGAAAGATTGAAATTCTCTTTGGGGAATGTGTATAGATTACTCTCGATCTTGGTTGCCAGAAGCATATTCTCCACAAGATCGTCCAGCCGCTCAATATCCTTTAAGGAATTGGTCAGGAAAGACTTTTGCTGTGCCGGATCAAGTTCCCGTTTCAGGATTGTTTGCAGATACAATTTTATGGATGCCAATGGCGATTTAAGTTCATGAGTAACCGATAGGAGGAAGTTTTTTTGCCGATCGTGCAACTTTCTTTCCTGATCTATAGCCTTCTGCAAATAGTATGCCCCAACAAAAAAGATGAACAGGAAAACGGCAGTTTCACCCAGAACCATGCCTTTACTGTTGGGATTGGCGATGAGCAATAATCTGCCCCACCAAATCAATTGAAAGATGGCGTAAATGATCAGACAATAAAATATCACCATTGGCCTTCTCATAGTTCTATGCTCTTGCTCCTCTGAAAACGATGTCGAGACTCTCAAAAATAGCGCGTTTTGCCTTTTCGAGATCTACTTTGCTGTGGACAGCTGATACAAATCCAACTTCATAGCCCGATGGTCCGAAATAAATACCACGGTTCAGCAGTTCCCTGTGCATGATCTTGAATTTCTCCATGCTTGAAGCATCGATTTCTTCTGCAGCACTGATCTTTTCCTGATCCGTAAATGCAAACCAGAAAATCGAACCAATGGTAAATACCTTGAACTTATAATTTCTTGCAGTGGCAAAACGCTGAATCGACTCAGTAAAATCCAGCGTCTTATTGTTCAAATCTTTATAAAAATTAGATTTTGCAAGTTCGGTCAGCTGAGCAATGCCGGCAGCCATGGCAACAGGATTTCCGGAAAGGGTACCAGCCTGATAAACAGGGCCATCCGGAGATATCATCTCCATTATTTCGACTGATGAACCGTACATACCTACCGGTAAACCACCACCAATTATTTTACCATAAGTGATGATATCCGGCTGTATGCCGTAATAACCTGCAGCACCTTCAAAACCAATACGGAATCCGGATATAACCTCATCAAAGATCAGGAGTGATTTATTCTTTGAACATATCCTGCGTAAAAATTCCAGGAATTCTTTGGTCTGAAGCAGCAAGCCATTGTTGGCAGGTACAGGTTCAATGATTATTGCAGCGATCTGTCCTTCAAATTGTTCAAAAGCCTCATTAACAGCCTGTTCATTATTCAATGGAACAACTATGGTTTCATCTGCAAAAGCCTTCGGGATTCCTGCGGATGAGGTTTCACCAAATGTAACCAGTCCGGAGCCTGCCTTAACCAGCAATGAATCCGAATGTCCATGATAACAACCCTCAAATTTGATGATCTTATCTCGTTTGGTATAGCCACGGGCAAGACGAATCGCCGACATCACAGCTTCCGTTCCTGAACTGGTAAAGCGGATTTTACGGATGTACTTATTGTTCTTCAGGATGAGCTCAGCCAATTGATTTTCAAGTGCTGTAGGTGCACCAAAACTCATCCCATTCTGCATTGCCTCGATCACTTTCTCGCGAACCACCGGATGATTATGTCCCAGGATCAGCGGTCCCCATGAAGCACAAAAATCAATGAATTGATTCCCGTCAGCATCCCATATATTACAACCATCACCTTTTTGGATAAATAACGGTGTTCCATGAACCGATTTAAAAGCCCTTACCGGAGAGTTTACTCCCCCCGGAAAATAGGTTTTTGATTTTTCGTATAATTCGGCAGACTTCTCCCTCGAAATATCAGGCTTTCCTACTGTATTTACCGGAGTCTCTTCATCCGAACCTGAAAACATCTTTTTTAGTGATCCTAACATCCTTTATTAATTGAGAGTGGAGAATTGAGAGTTGAGAGTTGAGAAAATTAGTACTTAGTACTAAATGTCAACCTAAAT
>CAYJAM010000236.1:0-4632 GCA_964367725.1 uncultured Sphingobacterium sp.
ACGTGCAATGCCTCAGTATGTTCAACAACAAGATAAGCTCCTCCCGGCAGATTTACAGTCCGGCCAAATGCTGATTTGATTTGCTTTTCAATACCAAAATGTTCGAATATCGGCTCTTTTCCACGGTACTGTTTAACGATCTTCTCCATCTCAGGCGAGATCTCGTGAACATAAGATCTGATCTCTTCAAATAAGGCAGGATCGCCGATGTGAATATTCGTAAAATCGGTATTCAGAATATCGCGGAGGATTGTGGAAGTACGACCCATTTCTCCAAGAATCTTCTTAGAGGGCTCAGTATTCGGAAGCCGGGTAGTAAATTTTTCCCACTTGTCAATCAAATCAAGCAGATCCTTCTGTAATTCAGCGACGCCTTTCCCTTCAGAAACCGTACGAATAATAACCCCGAAATTCTTCGGCTTAATACTCTCTACAATTTTCTTAAGTCTGTTGCGCTCTGTATTACTCTTTATCTTTTTGGAAATTGAAATAACATCCGAAAAAGGGACAAGAACGGCGAAGCGGCCTGCAATTGAAAGGTCTGAGCTTAAGCGCGGACCCTTGGTTGAGATCGGTTCTTTGGCGATCTGAACGGGAAGCAGCATGTTCCGGTTCAGAATCTCTGAGACTTTGCCGGATTTACTGATATCCGTTTCAAGTCTGAAACTATTGAGTAGTTTATCTTTGTAACTGCCATTTTTTACAATTTTTGTAAGTTTTAGCAGCGATTGAACCTGTGGTCCAAGATCCAGATAATGCAAAAAAGCATCTTTTTCGTAGCCTACATCAACAAATGCAGCATTCAATCCGGGCATGATCTTTTTGATCTTGCCTAAATATATATCGCCAACAGCATAATTGTTGCTGACCTGCTCTGTGTTTAATTCTACGAGTTGCTTGTCTTGCAGTAAAGCAATAGTAACCCCACTAGGGGATGAATTGATAATTAATTCCTTTACCAATGGCTAAATTTAAGACACCGGTCAAGAAAACCGGCATACGTTTAAAACTAGGAGATAAATAAAAACAAACAAATGATTTAAACCTCCGTCGCAATTAAGCGGGAGGTTTAAAAACTTTATAAGTCTGAAATTAATCTGTACATAATGAACAGATTAAAAATCAGACTATTTTTTCTTATGTCTGTTCTTTCTTAAGCGCTTTTTACGCTTGTGAGTAGCCATTTTATGTCTTTTTCTTTTCTTACCGCTTGGCATAATGTTGTTTTTTAAAATGTTTTATAATCTAATTACTTAATTCGTTTACTTTCCTGTCCACAAACGTACTCATGTTAGGGTCAGCCGCAATTTCTTTGGTTTTAAGATAGGCAGCTATCGCATCGCTCTTCCTATCCATGTTCTCATAACTTGAAGCAAGGTAAAACCATGCCTCAGCGCTTGGAGCAATATCAATAACCGTTTTGAAACGTTCAACTGCCTTATCGAACTGACCTGATTTCATTGAAAACAAACCAAGGTTCAGATTAGCCTTTAAATTTTTCGGATCCTGTTTTACCACGTCCAGCAATAAGGTAATACCCTGCATAGGATTTGGTGTTCCTGTTACATAAGCTATACCTAATCCTGTTTTAACTTCCAGAGTGTTCGGCTTAATTTTATCAGCCTTTTGATAAGAACTGATAGCCTTTTGAACAAGAGCTGGCTGTACTAAGGTATCCATGCTCTGCTGATAGGCATCTGTAAATTTATCACCAGTCTTAAGCCATGAATCAAAATTCGGTTCCTTTTCAGCTATTAATTCATAATAAAAAGCTGCCGGAGTAGTTTGATTTACATCATCCCATTGCTGGGCCAGTTGCTTTTGAATACTTAGCTTTTCAGATTCAGATGAGCTTTTTAATTGTGCTTCAAGATCTGTAATCTGCTTTTTAAGACTGGCATTCAGACTTTCTTTCGCAGTTAAAGAAATATCTTCTAACGAAACTTCTTTAACTTTTGCCGCTTGAGCAGTACCTGAAGCATTTGCGGCAGCAGCACCTTCATTCGGTTTAACCAAACCCTGAATATCTAAAGAAAGCATAAGGCCCATCAGTACTACCACTGAACCTATAACTATAATCTGCTTTCTTTGTAACATTCCCTGATGAATAAATGATTATTTATTACCGCCTTTAACCTTCTCAACAAAAACCTTGGCAGGTTTGAAACTTGGAACGAAATGCTCAGGGATAATGATTGCTGTATTTTTTGAAATATTACGAGCAGTTTTCTTTGCTCTCTTCTTCACTACAAAGCTACCAAAACCTCTTACGTAAACATTCTCGCCATTTACCATTGAATTTTTGACAACTTTAAAAAACGCTTCTATAGCTTCCTGAACATCTACCTTTTCAATTCCTGTTTTGTTAGAGATCTCTGTAATGATTTCTGCCTTGGTCATATCTATTTTCTTTAATTTTTTGTACTTTATTCTAATTGATTTGGGGTTGCAAAAGTATTGGTTTTAATTCAATTTGGGAAATAAATCTGCTTTTTTTTAAAACCAAGTCGCTATAAAACAAATAGTAAGGTATTTTTGTTGCTTAAATGAGTAAAACCCACTCAAGGCCAATGACGTTTTCTGAAGAAATTATTGACTGGTACCAAAAGAATAAAAGGGATCTTCCCTGGAGAAATACAAATGATCCCTATATAATCTGGCTATCTGAAATAATCATGCAGCAGACCCGCGTTGAGCAGGGAACGCCCTATTTTAATCGTTTTACCGAAAAATACCCTACAGTCCAACATTTTGCTTCGGCCACTGAAGAGGAAATATTAAAACTCTGGCAGGGACTAGGATATTACTCAAGAGGCAGAAATATGCATCAAACTTCACAGGCAGTGATGGAGGAGCATGCAGGTTACTTTCCTAAAAATTATGATTCCCTGATCCGCTTAAAGGGACTAGGTGAATATACGGCCGCCGCCATCTCTTCATTTTCATCCAATGAAGCAAAGGCAGTAGTCGATGGCAATGTTTTCAGGCTCCTGTCCAGATATTTTGGTATTGATACTCCAATCAATACTGGTAAAGGAAAAAAGATCTTTACTGATTTGGCAAATGAGTTGCTGGATCAGACCCAAGCCGGAATCTTTAATCAGGCTATGATGGAGTTCGGATCTTTACAATGCAAGCCTAAAAATCCGGATTGCACGATCTGCCCGTTGCAAACTTCCTGTGAAGCGCGCCTGAAAAACAGAATCAATGAACTTCCTGTAAAAATAAAAGCTCAAAAAAGCAGGGAGCGGTATTTCAATTATATTCTCGCAATAAAAAATGATCAAATTCTGGTAAACAAACGCCGTTCTGGTGATATCTGGGAGAACTTGATCGATCTCCCTCTTTTTGAGACAGAATCCCGTACTGAGTTTCCGGATCTGATCCAATCAGAAAACTTTATTAAAGCTTTTGGAAAGGAGGTGCTGGTTCGCTCTGTTTCTAAACCTGTAAAGCATATTCTAAGTCACCAAAAACTCCATGCGAATTTCATTCAAATAGAAGATTTTACTGAAGCTTTTCTCCCGGATCAATCCTGGTTCTACGTAAGCAGAGAAGAACTAGAAAAACTGCCGCAGCCTAAACTAATTTTTCAATTCTTCGAAAATTTCTTTAAATTGTAATTGAACCATCTATATTAAAGAACATGTCAGGTATTAACAAAGTCATTTTAGTTGGACATTTAGGTAAAGATCCTGAAGTCCGGCATTTAGATGGGGGAGTTACTGTCGCTAGCTTCCCTTTAGCAACTTCAGAGACCTATAACAAAGACGGTAGAAAAATAGAGCAAACCGAATGGCATAATATTGTGATGTGGAGAGGTTTGGCCGACATTGCATCAAAATATCTGCAAAAGGGTAAGCTGGTTTATATTGAGGGTAAATTAAGAACCCGCTCTTTTGAAGATAAAGAGGGTCATAAAAAATACACTACAGAGGTTGTTGCAGAGAACTTCACCATGCTAGGCAGGAAAAGTGATTTTGAAGGACATAATGAAAATAGCCATCAGAAATCTGAAGAAGAGCATGGGACAAATAATAATCATATCATAGCCAAAGAAGATCAGCCGATGAATTATGAAAAGGGCATTGATGACGATTTGCCTTTTTAGTTTGAGATTGAGAAGCTGCCCTTATTTTAGGATTTGCTTATAAAGATGCCATTAATTTAAAGCCTGATTGCTGGATGTTTGGTAATTTAGTTTTATTGATTAGACTGATGGGCTATATGTTTAAACTAATTCCTGGTTTTGATTAATAGCCCAAATAACTCCTCCTTTTTTCATTTGAAAATGAAAGGTACTGCTTTTGGCTGCCGATAGTCCCGTGATTCATTGCAAGCCCGGCTTTAAATTTCAACATCAAATGACATTATTTCTTGCCGGGGCTTTCCATTTCTCCCGGGTTTAAGTACTTCAGTCATCTCAAAGCACAAACTATAATTAATTGATAAATTTCGACTTTACCTCGAAACAAAAATAGCCTGGAAAATTCCAGGCTATCAGCATATTTTGTAAGAATCTAAGTGATCTTATTTTACCTCCATATAATCAAGCGTAAGACCTGCCAGAGCTTTTACCCCAAGCTTAAATGAACTCTCGTCGATCATAAAATCAGGGGTATGATGTGATGG
>CAYJAM010000237.1:0-4630 GCA_964367725.1 uncultured Sphingobacterium sp.
GAGCAAATGCCTGGGGCGGACTGAGTTTAGATGAAAAGAGAGGAATGGTTTTTGCATCTACCGGCGCTGCTGTCCCGGATTTTTATGGAGGTAAAAGAAAAGGAGATAATCTTTTCTCGAATAGTATTCTGGCGCTCGACGCAGAAACCGGAAAATATATCTGGCATTTTCAGGCTGTTCATCATGACCTTTGGGATTATGACTTTCCTACATCACCGGTGCTGATTTCAATAAAAAAGAATGGCAAAAATATTGATGCGGTAGTTCAGGTTAGTAAGCAGGGTTTTATCTACATGCTCGAAAGAGAAACCGGAAAACCTGTGCATCCCATTGTTGAAAGGCCCGTTCCTTCATCGGATCTTATTGGTGAACAGACTTCTCCAACACAAGCCTTTCCAACAGTGCTTCCTCCTTTTGTGAGACAGGAATTTAAGGAATCTGATCTAAATAATATTGTTCCGGATTCTTCCTATCAGGATATTAAAAAAAGGTTCCTAAGCCATAAATCAGGTAAGATGTTTATCCCACCAAGTGAGCAGGGAACACTTGTACTTCCCGGACTAACAGGCGGAGCAGAATGGGGCGGACCTTCTTTTGACCCATCAAGCGGTATACTTTATATTAATGCCACAGAAATGCCATGGGTGGTTACCATGATTGATACTTTGAAAGAGAAGCTGCCAGAATCCACTCAAACAAATCTACAGGCCGGTAAAAGTATCTATGACAAGAGTTGTAAAGGCTGTCATGGTGCTGATCTAAAAGGCTCAGGTAATTTCCCGTCATTGCTCAATCTTAAAGCAAAGTATGATGAATTAAAATTCAAAAATATCATATCAAGCGGACAGCGAATGATGCCTGCATTTAAGCATTTTAGTGAAGAAGATAAAACAGCTCTGGCTTCTTATTTACTGAATATAGAATCAAAACAAAAGATGGTTTATAAACAGGTAGCTAAATTAACTCATCCTTTTTACCGTTCACCTTATCGTTTTGGCGGATATAAGCAGTTTTTAACAAAAGAAGGCTATCCTGGAATTAAACCACCATGGGGTACTTTGAGTGCAATTGATTTAAGTACAGGTCGCTTGGTTTGGAAAAATATTCTGGGTGACTATCCGGAATTGAAGGCAAAAGGTATTCATGCAGGTACTGAAAATTGGGGAGGTTCTGTGGTAACTGCTGGCGGATTGGTATTTATTGCTGCAACAAGGGATGAAAAATTCAGGGCATTCAATAAAACCACCGGTAAACTACTGTTTGAAACTAGTTTGCCTGCCGGTGGATATGCTACTCCATCTGTTTATAGTGTGAATGGTAAGCAGTTTGTGGTAATCGCATCTGGTGGAGGAAGGATGAGAACCAAATCGGCGGATACTTATGTTGCTTATTCATTACCTGAAAAATAAAATGTATAGCACAGGAATCGGTATTGAAAAAACAAAATTTTAAGCATTATAAATTAAAAAAAATGGAAAGATCAACCTTTTTAAAATCCCTGGCTGGAGTAGGGGTGGGTACTTTAGGACTGAGTTCTTTAAGTTCATGCAAAACCAGTTCTTCTGATTCCTCTGTTAATCCTGATGTGATGCCTGCCCACCTTACGGGAACTGCATTAGATTTCAATAAGATCAGAGAAGATTTTCCCCGTACAAGGGAGGAAGTTTATATGGATAATGCTTCAACCCATCCGATCAATATTTATACCGCTGCAGCTTTGCATCGCTATGCGGAATGGGCTAAGAATGATGTGGGAGAACCATGGTGGCCAAAATGGTCGGAGACCCGTCAGGAATGTAAAGATAGCTTTGCCAAACTGATCAATGCAGATCCCGATGAAATTGCCTTTGCAAGAACTACCGTAGAAGCTGAGAATAACATTCTTAATGGGATGGATCTCAAAGGGGGTAATGTAGTGACAACAGATCTTCATTATGCACCGAGTTTATACGGTTATAAGATGCGTGAGAAGCGCGAGGGACTGGAAGTAAGAATCATTAAACATAATGACTGGAAGTTTGATGCAAAGGATTTTGAAGGTGTGATCGATAAGAACACCAAATTAGTTGCTATTACACTGGTTTCGAATGTGAATGGTTTCCTGGTTAAGGATGTTCGGGCAATAGCAGACCTGGCTCATGCAAATGGAGCTTTGCTTTATGTAGATATTATTCAGGGTGTAGGTGCTGTGCCGGTAGATGTTAAAGCCATGGGTATTGATTTGGCTGCCTGTTCAACCTTCAAATGGTTAATGGGTAGTAAAGGCTTTGGGTTTATGTATGTCCGTAAAGATTTGCAGGATACACGGGTTCTTCCGACACAACATCATGGCGGATTAAATTTCAATTATGGCCCCTGGACAGATTCTCCTGATTCGGCATTGGGTGAGTTTGATTTCAAACCCACCACAGGTCCGGCAATGTATGAGGTTAGTTACCCTTCTTATGAAGGCGTATCCTGTGCGATCACTTCGATGAAATATATACATACCTTAGGTGTTGAAAACATCCGAAATCATGTTCGTACCCTAACAAGTCGCCTGGCAATTGAATTACCAAAGATTGGTTATCCTATGATCACTCCTGAGGGTAATGAAAGTCCAATTATTGTGTTCAAAACTAAAGATCCGGATGAGGTAATGAAAAAGCTTCGTGCAGCCAAAATTAATGTGGCTATGCGCTTTGGTAATAAATTAAGACTCTCTCCATCGATTTATAATAACCAGTCTGATATAGATCGTCTTCTGGAAAGACTTTCTTAAAATAAGGAGGAGATTTTTTTCTCCTCCTTATTTTAAATTCAATTCTATGCTTAAATTTTCTTGCTAACTGGATTTTATTAAATATTTAATTATTTTCGGTGACAGTTCATTCAGAAATGAATGTTTTATATAACTTGTCACAATGAAAAAGTTCTCTGTAAATAGCATTAGCTATAAACTTAAAGTAACACTTTTCCTGAGTGTTACTTTTTTTATGCTGACAGATTCAGGATTTGCAAGGCCTAAGTCTCCAAATCCAGCTTCTAAACCTAATATCATTTTTCTCGCTATAGATGATCTGAACGATTGGATCAACCCACTTGAGTTAGGAGGTTTACCAGGCTTAAAAACACCCAATTTCGATCGATTGAAGAAAATGTCAATGTTCTTTACCAATGCACATATTCCTTCGCCTGCCTGTGCACCCTCGCGGGTATCTATCATGACCGGAGTGAGTCCGGCAAGGTCGGGTGTTACTGGTTGGAAGCATCCCGATTGGCGTAAAGTTCCAGCACTGAGCTCTTTGCTGACCATGGAACAATTTTTTAAAGATAAAGGATATAAAACCCTTGCCGGTGGTAAAATCTATCATACTTTATCCCCTCCGAGGGCCACTTTAAATCAATCGGAAGCTAAAGGATGGGATTTCTATTATCCAAGTTTAAAAATTCCGGTCCCTTTTCAGGTAAGAGCTCCTGAGGAAATAATTTCTCCAAAAAATTTCAAAGGTATACAGCCTGATTATTTTACCTGGGGGCCAATTGCCCTGAGTGATGATTATATGGCTGATTTTCAAATTGCAGAATGGGCAAATTATGAACTTAGTCAAAAACATGATAAGCCTTTGTTTTTAGCTGTTGGATTGACCAAACCTCATGATCCATGGGAAGTTCCCCAAAAATATTTTGATATGTACCCGCTTGCCAATGTTCCGGACCTGCCAATGAAGGAAGACGATCTGGAAGATGCTTTTGTGCATGGTAGAAGGGCACTACATCGCTTTATCACTGACAATAATCAGCTTAAAAAAGTTTTGCAGGCATACATGGCCACGATCTCTTTTACTGATGCAATGCTCGGTAAATTTTTAGACGGTATGGAAAAATCAGGTTATCTGCAAAATTCGATCATTGTAGTCTGGTCTGATCATGGAATGCATATGGGTGAAAAAGAGAATTGGGAGAAGTTTACACTTTGGGAACGCTCAACAAGAGCCCCAATGTTTATTATGGCACCCGGGATAACAAAGCCCGGTTCTACCACCCATGTTCCGGTATCTATGATGGATATGTTTCCAACACTTGCAGAGCTTGCAGGTGAGAAAATTCCGGAATATTGCGATGGAGAGAGTTTGGTCCCTATGCTGAAATTCGAGAGTTTTAAGCATAAACCGGCATTTACAGCTTATTTTATGAATGAGGAGGGTGGTGCAAATTCAGGAGATGGATATACAATCCGCACAAGCAAATACCGTTATATTTATTATCCTTTTTTAAATCTGGAAGAGCTTTACGATCATCAGGTTGATCCAAATGAATGGAATAATATAGCTTATAAAGCTTCAAGTAAATCGATAATTAAAGAGCAAAGAAAACTGTTGCTGGATCGGGTGCCGGGTCTGACATGGGCAGAATCTGCTCCTAAAGGATATACCATCAGCAAGGAAGGAAATGTAAAGAAGGATGGCTATGTAAAAATAGCAGACCTGAAAGAAATGAAATGGGGACTTTGATGATAAGGGTTTTGAGGAAATTTTTAGTGAATCCTTTTATTAGGGGTTCAAAAGTAGATTTTAGTCTGTTTTTTTTCTTTTTTTGCCTGTTTCTATTCAGTTCATGTAATCAAAAAGGGAAAACAGATTCTGCTGAA
>CAYJAM010000238.1:0-4618 GCA_964367725.1 uncultured Sphingobacterium sp.
ATTGATAATTTGAGATATGATCAGTGGAAAATGATCAATTCTCTTTTGATGGATTATTACCGCATCGATGAAGAAGATAGTTATTACAGTATTTTACCTACTGCAACTCAATATGCAAGGAATGCAATATTTTCAGGATTTATGCCTCTGGAAATGGAGCGACACTTTCCCAAAATGTGGCAGAATGATGAGGATGAAGGTGGAAAAAATCTGTTCGAAGAAAAATTTCTGGCTGAGCAGATCCAGCGCGTTATGCGTAAGGAATGCAAATACTCTTATAACAAGATTCTAACATTTGAACAAGGGAAAAACATTTCTGAAAACCTGAACAATTTAATGGGTAATGATCTGAATGTTATTGTCTATAATTTCGTTGATATGCTTTCTCATGCAAGAACCGATATGGCGATGATACGTGAACTTGCAAATGACGAAGCAGCGTACCGCTCTTTAACACTATCATGGTTTGAACATTCACCCCTTCTGGATGCTTTAAAAAAGCTTTCCCAGAAAAACATTAAACTGATTATAACCACTGATCATGGCACGATCCGGGTAAAACATCCAAGTAAAGTGATTGGCGACCGCAATACCAACTCAAATTTGAGATATAAACAAGGTAAAAATCTCGATTTTAATCCAAAAGATGTGTTTCTTGTCAAAAATCCACATGAGGCAATGCTTCCAAAGCTTCATATGAGTTCGAGTTTTATTTTTGCAAAAGAGGATAGCTATTTCGTGTACCCTAATAATTACAACCATTTTGTTAATTATTTTAACGAAACATTCCAGCATGGGGGCATTTCTATGGAAGAAATGATTGTCCCTTACGTAACCTACAGCCCTAAATAATCCAGTATAACAATTTTTATTGCTTTTTAATTCGATCTAATGAACATCCGGGTCAATAACGAAGGGGAATTACATCAGGCAGCAAATGAACTGCTAAAATTTGCAGAAGAAGAAAAAGTATTTCTGTTTGAAGGGGATATGGGTGCAGGTAAAACAACCCTGATCAAAACATTATGCTATCTCCTTGGCATGAAAGAAACTGCAAGCAGCCCTACCTATTCAATAGTGAATGAATATGTCTACCCAGGGGGGAAAATATATCATTTCGATTTCTTCCGAATCAAATCCCAGAATGAAGCATTTGACATAGGATTTGAAGAATATCTTGCTTCAGGAGAATATTGTTTTATCGAATGGCCGCAAAACATCTCCGACCTTTGGCCCCAACACTACATTAAAATCACGATCTCTGAAGGCGAAAACGGATTGCGTAATATCCAGGCTGACAAGTTTTAGAGTGAATTATGAATTAAGTCCCTCCTATTTTAAAAATTTCGTACCTTCATTATCCTTATTAGAACCCGCATGATGAGTGAACTATCTGACATTGCAAAACAAGCCATGATGCAACCGCAGGAGGCGATGTTGGAGCTTAGAAACAAAAAGAATAACCTCTATATCGGCATACCTAAAGAGACCTCTTTTCAGGAAAACAGAATCGCATTAACACCATTATCTGTTGGTTTATTAGTCCAGCATGGACACGAGGTTGTAATTGAGGCCGGAGCCGGTCTGGCTGCAAACTTTACGGATAATCATTATAGTGAGCAGGGAGCTCAGATCGTTTATGATAAAAAGGAAATTTACAAAGCTGATCTGATCATCAAAATAGCACCTCCAACGGAGGATGAAGTAGAAATGATGAAGATGGGTCAGGTTCTTTTCTCAGCCCTTCAGATGTCGACCATGAAAGCTGATTTTCTGAAGGCTCTTATGAAAAAAAATATTACTGCACTCTCTTTTGAGTATCTCCGCGATGAAGGAAATGTACTCAGCGTAGTCAGGGCAATGAGTGAAATTGTGGGAGCAACATCAGTGCTAATTGCTGCCGAATACCTGAGTAATGTGTTTGAAGGTAAGGGCTTGATGCTTGGCGGAATAACAGGTGTTCCACCAACCGAGATCGTTATTTTAGGGGCAGGTACTGTTGGCGAATATGCTGCTCGAACTGCTATCGCTCTGGGTGCCGAGGTCAAGGTTTTTGATAGCTCGATTTACAGGTTACGTCGCCTGCAAAACAATATTGGAAGTCGTGTCTTTACTTCAGTAATTCAGCCCGTAGTATTACAAAAAGCCATTTGCAGTTGCGATGTTGCTATCGGAGCCATTCGCGCCAATCACGGAAGAAGTCCCTGCATTGTTTCAGAAGAAACCGTCAGCAAAATGAAGCCAAATTCTGTGATCATTGATGTCAGTATTGATCAGGGAGGATGTTTTGAAACCTCAAGTGTGACCAATCATACTGTTCCGACGTTCAGAAAATATGATGTAATCCATTATTGTGTTCCAAACATAGCATCAAGGGTATCACGTACAGCTACCTATGCTTTAACCAATATTTTCACTCCAATCATACTCGATATAGGAGAAATGGGAGGAATAATGAACCTGATATGGGAAAGACCCGGCATCCGGAATGCAATCTACCTTTATCAGGGAAAACTTACCAATAAAGATCTGTCCGATCGCTTTAATATCCCCATGAAAGATCTGGATCTGCTGATTGTTTCGAACCGCTGATGAAAAAACTGCTATTATTAGTACTCCTTTTCGGATTTGCTGAAGCTTATTCTCAGATTAATAATCCATATGGTTTAGAGGTAATTAATGAACATTCTGCCTATAAAAAATCGGTAGAAGAAGATAAAAACAAGAAGCTGATTGAAATCAAAAAAAGTATCCCGGATATTAAACTGGACATAAGATATGCAGGAAAAAACAATTTTGCCAAACAGGCTGTTTACAAACAGGCAAGGGCATTTGCTAGGCTTCCAGTTGTCGAAGCACTTAAAAATGTTCAAAATGAGCTAAAAAAATCAGGCTTCGGACTAAAAATATTTGACGGATACCGCCCTTACAGTGTAACGGTAAAATTCTTTGCAATTGCCTCTGATAAGAGTTTTGTTGCCAATCCAAAGGATGGCTCACGGCATAACAGGGGTTGTGCAATTGATCTCACCCTGATCGATCTGAAAACCGGAAAAGAACTGGAGATGCCTACTCCCTACGACAGTTTCGCTGCCGAAGCCGCATCAGATTTTATGAATCTTCCTGCCAATGTCATTCAGAGCCGCGAATTACTTCGGACTACAATGGAAAAGCATGGATTCAGAGTACTGAATAATGAATGGTGGCACTTTGATTTTATCGGCTGGAAGAACTATGAATTGATGGATATTCCTTTTGAGGATCTGTAAATTAACCGTTTCCGTTTATCCTCTTTGCGAGGATTTCAAGCTCCTCCTTCTCGTGAATACTGTTGATCACGATCCTATGAATTGCCTTACCCTTCGGATCCGGGTAAGGAAATGATGAAATATTGATACCATTTTTTGACAGATCGAAAGCAATTTCATCCTCCAGAAGAAGAAAAACCGGAAAATCATTGATGAAAAAAAGCTTTTTTGTGGATTCCAGCAGATCTGTAAAGAGTCTTAAATTTCTTCGCAGATTATGAAGTTCTTGTGCATAAATCTCACCCGCATGTACAAAAGCATATAGCATCCCGGGTGACGGGGGTGAACTGCCAACATAAACAGGTGAATTTCTCAGGTTTTTAACACCCGCAGAATTTCCAAGAATAAGGCCCGCATCAAAACCCAGGGCTTTGGCCATTGAGGCTATTACGAAGGTCTCGATATTTGGTAATTGTGGTAGTCTGCTATAAATACCCTCTCCCTGATCTCCCCTAATTCCAATTCCATGTGAATCATCTATCAATAGTACAAGCTCTTTATCTGGATCAATACGTTTTAACCAATTAAAATCATATAGTTCCGGTATCAGATTGTTTAAAGAATTGCTGATGATCATCACCGGTTTATCAGATCGATTGATCAAATTGATTGTATTATCGGCCCATACATCAAATTTAATACGAGGTGCTGCGGGTCTTCCAATCCAGAGTGCCGGATGGGTATCAGGGGCATAAATTAACTGATGAGTTTCATAATAGTGCTGAACAAGAAGTTGGGCAGCAAGATATCCGCTCGACAAGAATATCGAATCTTCGGCTCCGAACCTCCTGGCAGCTTCATTTTCAGCAATGGAAAAAATATCCAGAGTTATATTATTATTTCTTGAGGCCCCATGGTTTATTCCGTAAATATCAATTCCTTCAAAAACAAGTTTTTTGAAAGCCTCATTATGAGGAATCCCCAAATAGGCTGTTCCGCCAAAAAATAGACTTAAGCCCGTTCCTTTCTTCATTCTCCTTTTTATACTTATTGGTTTCTGTGCCTATTTTATTATGCTGCTGTGATGCGCTTTTCCGTAATGCTGCGTTATTAGCTCTGCCTTCCCATTTTGATTAATTGTTAACTCAAAGAAGAAATCATAATCATCATCGCTAAGCGCAGTAAGGGGCCTTTGGGCGCCAAAAGCTTCCAGCAATTCCAGTACTGTATTCGAATGCCCAACAATTAACAGTTTATGCCCACTATGTTTTGTTTTTACAAGCTCTGCAATACCACGAAAATCCTGTGCATCATAAGTTTGGATCTCAACATTGCTATTTTTTGCAGAATGGTAGGCAGTTTGACTGGTT
>CAYJAM010000239.1:0-4609 GCA_964367725.1 uncultured Sphingobacterium sp.
CACTCACCAATCTATTGAAAAACATAAATGAAAAAAGAATCAGAATTAAATTAAAATCATACGATTATAACCTCGTAGACAAATCTGCTGAGAAGATCGTTAAAACCGTTAAACCTACGGGTGCGGTGGTAAGCGGACCGATTCCCTTGCCTACAGAGAAAAGAATATTTACAGTATTGCGTTCACCGCACGTAAATAAGAAAGGCAGAGAGCAATTTCAGTTATGCGCTTACAAGCGCTTACTTGATATTTACAGCTCTAACTCCAAGACTGTTGACGCCCTAATGAAGCTTGAATTACCAAGTGGGGTTGAAGTAGAAATCAAGGTTTAATTTCATACATTCATTAGAAAAAGCTATCCATTTGGATGGCTTTTTTTGTTTAATTGCTTTCCTTTTTTTCGGCTTTTCAGACTCACATAATCCTGCCTTCAGAAATAAATTCGGGTCTTCAAATTGGCCTGAATTTCTGTTTATTTAGCCTGGTATTTCACCCGGAATATCGATCTATAATTAAGCCCCAATATCAATTTTTTAAGTTTATTCTGGAAAAATAAAATTGCTTCATGAGATATTTTATTCTAATTTTTGTAGATAATAATCTACAAATTGGGCAATTTAATCTACATATTTAGGAATTGGCATTTATTTTCATTAAAAAAATTATCGTTTTAATTAAATAAATGTCGTTTTTGCCAATTTAAAGCACGATATTAGTGCTAAATAGTCTTCAAAAGGTCTTTAGAGTTAAAAAATTTGCCGGTGGTATGATTATGGCTTTAAATGCGCGAGGGGTTTGAATATAACCCTTTTTGGAGTAATTATTTAGAGCATAGTGCATTTAAACAGAACATACCAATTATATATTTTATTTGCAGTTTTTATTCTGTTTCCTGCCGTTTTAAGGGGGCAGGAAATTGTGCAGATGACTGTTCACTCAGGCGAATCATTTTATGTTCATCCTGAGGCAAATGTTTCTATATTTTCTGATCTTAATAATTCGGGTTCTCTTGGGTCATATAATCAGTCCACAATTAATTTTCTCGGGCAGCGCTGGAATAGCATGATGGGCAGCCGGATAATGGATGAAAGTTTAAATGGTCTAACCGGCATAGGTGGAACCATCAGATTTTCAGGAAGTACATTTTCTCAAAGTATTAATACTTTAACTCCTGCACAACCGAATAATGCTTTCCCTAATATCACGCTTTCCAACCCACAGAATTTAATACTGCGGGGTAATGATCTACTAGTCAGAAGAAGTTTTAATTTTCAAAGCGGAAAGGTAATCCTTAATAACATAAATGTAGTGTTGCAGGCTGGAGCAAATATTGCCGGGTTCGACAATAATAAATATTTTGTTACAGGTACCACAACTACAGGAGGTACATTAGTTAGAAGAACAACAGGATCGCAAAATACCCAGATCATATTTCCAATTGGAACCACTACAAGTAGTTATACACCTGCTTCGATTATTTATACCGGCTTTCCTCAGGATTTGAAGCTAAGAGTGTTTGAAAATGTTTACGATAAAGCAATATTTGGCAACTCTGATAATATAAATTACGTAAATAAGACGTGGAATCTGTCATTCAGCACTCTTGATCCAAATGCCAGAATTGTTTTGAGTACTCAACATAATGCATCTGAAGAGGGATCGAAGTTTGCTGCCGACCGAACTAAGAGTTTTCTTAGCAGGTATCAGTCGAATATTGAGAAGTGGGATTCCACAGATGGAACTGGAGTTAGTCCCGGAGTAATTACAACTGGTAGTCCGATCGCTGGGTCATTCATCAACAGCCGGACAGTTAACTTAGGATTGGGTTTGAACGAATTTTTCTCAAAATCTGTTCTAAAGGAAAATGTGCTTGCAAACTATCGAATCCCGGTTGGTATTTCACCTAATAGTGATGGTCTGAACGACAAATTTGTTATCGAGAATCTTAAAGCTACTGATAAAGTCAGAATTGATATTTACAACAGATGGCAAAGTCTTGTTTTCAGGGACAGTGATTACAAGAACACTTTTGAAGGTATTGGAAATCAGCAGGGATTGGTTAACAATAATCTCCCTGATGGAACATATTATTATATTTTACATTTTAATGATTCAAAGCCAGTTACTGGTTATATCATAATTAACAGGTAGTAAACGGATGTTTAAAAGAGCAATCATATTAATATTTTGTGTGATCATGTCCTTGACAGGATCTCAAAATCTGATTGCCCAGCAATTGCCACTTTTTTCCGAATACATGTTCAATACACTCGAAATTAATCCGGCTTATGCAGGCTTCAGAGACGCATTAAGTGTAACTACGATGTTTCGAAAACAATATACCGGATTTAAAACAGCTCCTCAAAGTGCGTTTTTTGCTGCCGACATGCCAATAAATGGTAAGCGCGTAGGAGTGGGTATAAAATTGCTTGATGATAGAGATGAGATCACAAAAACTTTAGGGGCACAAGGAGTTTATTCTTTCAAAATTCCTACCGGGACTTATTCCAATATTTCACTTGGCTTACAGGGTGGAGTTTATAATTTCAGAACAGATTATACCAAGGTTGATGTGATTGATCCAAATGATCCATCTTTTAGCCAGAATATAAATTCCCTCAAACTAAATTTTGGAACCGGAGTGTTTTTCAATACAGAAAAATTTTATGCAGGCCTTTCATCTCCCAATTTAATCCGAAACAACTTCAATAAAGAAAATAATACTGGTGCTTTCAGTGAACTAAAGCAGCAAATGCACATCTATTTCAACACGGGGTATGTTTTTGCCCTAAGTGATGATCTACACATTAAACCCTCTGTTTTGGTCAGGGGTGTAGCCGGAAGTCCGATTTCCTATGATATTAACACAAATTTCTGGATTGCAGACATGCTTGGTCTTGGCTTTTCGTATCGAAATAAATCCGCAATTGTTGGAATAATTGATCTTAAACTGGTCCCAGAACTGCATTTGGGATATGCATATGATCATAGCATATCGGAATTTAATATAATTTCAAAAGGTTCTCATGAAGTGATCTTGAGATATGAATTTTCATTTGATCGAATGGCCCTTTCACCAAGATATTTTTAAATTATGAAAAATAAATTTCCCCAAAGATTTATTAAGAATAAGAGCTTTAGTACTGCTCTTTTTGTCATTTTAAGCCTTTTTTGTGTAAACATCAGCCAGGCACAAGTTAAGATAGGTACTAATCCAGATCAGATTCAGAAGTCTTCCATTCTGGAATTGGAGAGTGATACCAAGGGTTTATTATTACCTCGTTTAAGCGATACCATTGCAATTAATTCTTTAAATCCTCTGGATGGTATGCTTATTTACTTGTCTAAGGAACCAAAACAAGGGCTTTATGTCCGAAAAGGAGGAGTTTGGAGTTTTCTAAGTGGTGTTTCAAATACAAATATCAACAACAATTTGGAGGTGGATGAGACCAAGCTGAATCTTGGGAATATGGCTGGAAAAATTAATCCCAATACGCAGATCTCTGCAGCCCCGGGAACCGTGTCTGGTCAGGTTTTGACCTGGAACGGTTCGGCATGGGAGCCTAAATCGATTTTGCAGGTTTCGACCACAATTATTGAAAAGGCTAAGGAATTTAATACCACATCAGGCGGTAATGTCATAATTGAACCCAACAGCACAAACGTTGTTAAGGTTACTGTTTCAGGTGCTGTGCCTGGAGATATAGTCTTTGTCGCTTTAATTGGGGATACTCCCGATTTCGCAGTGTATAATGCCTGGGTTAGCGGTACAAATGAAGTTAGTATTCGTTTTGCTAATTATCAGTCAGATCCTGTAACTATTATCGGGACGCAGTACAAGGTTTTATTAATGAAATAAATTATTGTGGAGCAGGAAATCTGCCCAACAAAATACTATAGAATTTTTTATCGGATTATATGAAATACTCAATGAAACGATTCATCCGTTTAGCCTTTCTGACAGGCGTGTTGCTTGGAGCTTTCAATACGGTGCAGGGGCAATCGAGACAGGTCAGGCTCGGTGATAATATGGGCGACCATATGGCAGCAAAGGATCTGGATATGAACAGTAAGCAGATTCTGAATGCTGAAGGAATTGCAATCGGATCGGCTACGATCACCAATCAGAATGTGGCCTTCCAGATTGATGGGACCAATAAGGCCATCCTGATGCCTCGTATCACTACGCTTACTGCAATTGCATCACCGGTAAATGGTATGTTGGTTTATAATTCGACCGATAATAAGTTCTATGTCAGGGAAAACGGTGTTTGGGTAACTTTTGCAACGGTCACAGAACTGAACGATAAGACATCCAACATAAAGGTTGATAATATTACAATAATCAAGGATAATACAGGTGCTCTTGCGGCCAATTTGAATTCGGCTATTTGGAATGCAAACAGGTTACAGGGAAATCCGGTTTCTGCCACTGCACCACTTGCCGGTCAGGTTTTGAGCTGGAATGGAACTGCCTGGGTTCCTGCTACTGCCACTGCTGTTACTGCTCAAACAGTTACTTCAGCTGCTCAACCAGCGATTACTTCGGTTGGAACTTTAAGCGGACTTACCGTTACGGCACCAATTTCAGGAAGCATTACAGGTAATG
>CAYJAM010000240.1:0-4605 GCA_964367725.1 uncultured Sphingobacterium sp.
GCCCTTTTCCTCGGCTAAAGTTTTAAAAACAGTTTCCAGATTTATAGCATCCCAGGCATCTGAATCATTTATCGCTGCCCAGGTTTTGATCAGCTCATTGAAATATTCGGTTTTTGCATTGCTCCATTTAGGCTTAACAGCATTCAGATCATAAAATGCCGGCTGCTCAAAAAAGAACGAAGCCTGATCCCAGAAATCCTGAAGGAAGGTCATGCGCTCTTTGACAGTCTCAAGAACTTTATCGAAATACTCATTATCCTGAATTTGGATGTCTTTAGCTTTCAAAATCTCCAGTACCTGATTCTTGATACCTGATACCTCAGACCTCTTTATATATTCATGATTAAACCACTTCGCTTTCTCAAAATCAAATTTTGCGCCGGCTTTGCTAACCCGTTCGATACTGAATTTCTCAATCAGTTCTTCCATACTGAAGATCTCCTGCTCAGTTCCGTCATTCCAGCCTAAAAGGGCCAGCATATTGACAAAAGCCTCGGGCAGGTATCCCATTTCACGGAATCCCCTGGTGATTTCACCGCTTTTCGGATCTTTCCAGTTCATGGCATAGACAGGGAAACCGAGTCTGTCGCCATCACGCTTGCTTAATTTACCATTCCCATCAGGCTTGAGGATCAGTGGAAGATGTACCCAATGTGGCATATCGGCTTTCCATCCCAGATATTCCCAAAGCAGAATATGAACCGGTGCTGAAGGGAGCCATTCTTCTCCACGGAAAGCATGGCTTATTTTCATCAGATAATCATCCACCACAACTGCCAGGTGATAGGTTGGCATGCCATCAGCTTTAAGCAATACTTTATCATCTACAAGATTGGTGTCGAAGCTGACATCCCCCCTGATCATATCGTAAAAATGAATACTCTCATCAGCAGGAACCTTGATGCGGATAACATGTGGTACTCCCTGATCCAGAAGCAATTGTGTTTCTTCCTTTGACAGATTCAAAGAATTTCGCAACACACCGCGATTCTCATGACCATAACGGAAGTTCGGGAACTTTTGGCGCTGCTCATCCAGTTCTTCAGGGGTGTCGAATGCATAATATGCATAGCCATCCCCGACAAGCTGCTCGGCGTATTTCCGGTAATTTGCCTTGCGTTCACTCTGACGGTAAGGAGCATAAGGGCCACCATTTTCAGGGCCTTCATCGGGGTTTAATCCGCACCAGGCGAGGCAATCAAGTATATATTGTTCTGCCCCTTCTACATAGCGGCTTTGATCGGTATCTTCTATTCTGAGTATAAAATCACCCCCGTGTTTACGGGCAAAAAGATAATTAAATAACACAGTTCTTACTCCCCCAAGATGTAAACCTCCTGTAGGGCTGGGTGCAAATCTTACTCTTACTTTCTTAGTCGTATCTGGCATGGGGGCAAAGATAGGGAATAGTTGAGAATTGAGAGTTGACAGTTGAGAATTGACACCCGATAGCTATCGGGTTGACAGTGGAGAAGGGAGAGTGGGTCAAAGCAGGATGTCATCCCTGCCTGCTGGCAGGCAAGGCCGACGCAGGAGGGAACTTAGGCATTAAATTCATAGTTGAGAATTGAGAATGGAGAATTGAGAATGGGACATTGTGCTAATTATGACTGTTCGATTTCAATTAATCAATACCTGACTGATAACAGAAAACACGTAACAGACAACAACTTAGTATCCAGGTTTTGACTAATAAATTTTCCATGAACCACTACATTCCTAACAACTAACCAACCAACAACTAACCAACTAAATTCCTTCTCTTTCAGTTTCCTTTTGTAATTTGCTTATCGATATGAACCAATACGAATGGAAACGCCGCTGGAAGTTTATTTTACTTGCTTTTGCAGTGGTTATTGCCGGTGCCTCCTTATGGTACACTGATTATCTGGTCAGAAATATATCGGTAGCTGAGCGTACCAGGGCCGAATTATGGGCCAAAAGTACCCGTAATATCATCGCCATGCCCGATGTGAATGATGAGTATATTACCTTCATTTACAGCATGAGAGATAGCCTTGCAGTTCCTGCAATTGTGGTTGATTCAGCAGAAAATATCGTCACCTGGCGCGGACTCGATAGCACAAAAACCAATTTTGAGCTGGATTCTGATACGACCAAAAAATATGATCCGAAATATTTCAGGAGGGAGTTAAAGGAAATGAAATCCCAGCATCCTCAACCAATCGTTCTGGATCTGAATACCATGGGTAATCAAAGATGGTATGTTTATTATAAAGACTCATTGCTTTTAACTCAACTGAGGGCATTCCCTTACATCCAGTTATCAGTAATTGCTATTTTTTTACTGGTGGCTTATGCTGTTTTCAGTTCTGCAAAGAGATTAGAACAAGATCAGGTTTGGGTGGGTTTGGCTAAAGAAACAGCACATCAGCTGGGTACACCGATCTCTTCATTAATGGCCTGGACAGAGCTGCTGAAATCAAGGTTCAATGTACCTGATGATCCGCTGATTCTTGAAATGGAGAACGATGTGAAGCGCCTTGAAATGGTAGCCGACCGGTTTTCGAAGATCGGATCCAAACCAATTTTGCATAATCATGTGGTTTACGACGTGGTTGAGGAGTTTGTCAATTATTTCAGGGTGAGGGTTAGTGATAAGATTGAATTTATCCTTACGGGGGATAAACAGGTTGAGGCCTTGATCAACGTTCCCTTATTCGACTGGGTAATTGAGAATATCCTGAAAAATGCGGTGAATGCAATTGAAGGTGCCGGAAGTATCAAAGTTGAGATCAGGGAAAATCTGGTGAAGGAGCAGGTATTTATTGATATTTCTGATACCGGGGGAGGAATCCCGCGACTTAAATTTGAAGCTGTATTTCAGCCCGGTTATACCACACGTAAACGCGGCTGGGGATTGGGCCTTTCGCTCACTAAGAGGATCGTAGAAAACTATCACCAGGGGAGTGTCTTTGTTAAAGAATCTGAAATCGGGAAGGGAACTACCTTCCGGATTGTTTTAAAAAGTAATATGACCTATGAACCGACCACAAGCTGATGAATATCCTGTTTTTTATAAGGGATATATTGATACTGTAAAGGATGATGTACTTTCTGAGCTGGAACATCAGATCGTATCCTTTCAGGCTTTATTGAAGGAAATCCCAGAAGAAAAGGCCGGTTTTGCCTATGCTGAAGGGAAGTGGACCATCATTGAACTTATTGGCCACATATTGGATACAGAACGAATCATGGCTTACAGGGCCTTGCGGATTGCCCGCAATGACTCAACTCCTTTGGCCGGTTTTGAAGAGAATGATTATGTAGCCAATGCCCATTTTGCAGACAGAAGCCTCAATAGCATGGCTGAAGAGTTTGAATACCTGAGGAAAGCCAATCTATTTCTGATCAGAAGTCTTAATGAAACCGAACTTGGCCGTGTTGGAATCTCAAATGAGAAACCCATCTCCGTAAAAGCGCTCGTATTTATCATAGCAGGTCATTTGAATCATCACATACGGATTCTAAAAGAAAGATATCTATGATCTGGTCAAGGGATTATACGGTTGAAGAGCTTAATGGCAGGCCCAAAGGTCATATTGGTGAGCTGATTGGAATTGAATTCACCGAAATTACGGAGGATTCTATTTCTGCCCGTATGCCTGTCAATGAAAAAACGCATCAGCCTTACGGTATTCTGCACGGCGGAGCTTCCGTGGTTTTGGCCGAATCGCTGGGTAGCGTGGCTTCAAACATGATCATCGATTCGAATAAATATATCGGCGTGGGACTCGAGGTTAATGCCAATCACCTGAGGCCGGTTAAATCAGGCTTTGTAACCGGAATTTGTAAACCGATCCATATCGGAGGTAAAACCCATGTCTGGGATATCAGGTTGTATGATGACAGGGGGAAAACGAATTGTGTGAGCAGGCTCACTGTGGCAATAATACCTAAAACATAAACATTAAATGGGCTCTGCGGGATACAGAGCCCATTTAAATTAAGCCCTATTCTCTTCTTTTGATTCCTTTTTCTCAATTGTGTGAGAAATCAAAAGACCCAATCCGCCAAATATGGCAATCAGTGAGAAATAGATTGCCGCATTAGCATCTTCATCCCTGTTTGGATTATTAAAGTTCAAAACGGTATTATCCAGCAGGTAAGCTAAAAACAGTCCGATACCAGCTCCCATTAATAATAAGCCCCAGGTAAGGTTGATATATGACTTTCCTTTTGGCCGGCGTATTCCCGGGTCCATACCATTTTGGATCATTAACATATTTTCTTTGTTCTGCAGATAACGGATGCCGAATAGTGCAGCAAAAAGGCCAAGGCCTAGTAAAATTGGTACTAAAATTCCCATGATTTTTATTTTTATGGTTAATAATTAATAATTTCTTTCCTGATCATCTGATCTGAAAACTATGACAACAGCTTTTTGAATCAGGTTACACTTGGGGAGATTTATTCTTATTTTAATCAGATTTTGAAGTAAAATATTGCTGGAAATAGGTTCAATTGAATAATTTTTACTTGTTTTTGAAAGCAGGGTCTGTTTCTCTTCGGTACTGCCAGCCCCGTGTTCTGCCGTAGTTTTTGCCCATAATGTCCTCTATAATATAAAAATTTGCATGGGCA